>DAOTXB010000307.1:0-5777 GCA_034435575.1 Anaerolineae bacterium | reverse complement strand
CATGCCGTCATTTTTATCATTGCGATGCTGTTTGTGTTCAGCGGGCGTGCTAATGTACAAACCGCGTTCCTACAGGAAATTTCCAGCGAAGCCTTTATTGTAGAAAATGGTGCAATTGCTACTGAGGTACTGACTCCATTATCTGCATTACGTTATGACGTGGCACTACTGTTGATGTGGGGGTCTGGTTTGATCGCCCATGCGCTCGGTGTTTTTTATAAATCCGGCAACCGCTATCACAAGCGTCGGCGTGTGTTGCAGGAGACGATGACCCGTCGCTTTGGCGATGAGTGGGCGAACACCGTTGACGAACGTACCTATAAACGTCAACGCCGTATGATTCATCGTCAGTTCGATAAGCGCTTGAGCTTTATCCGTCATTTTATCGGGGCGATCTTATTTGCATTGGCGATACGGGTCGTGTGGCAACCCATCCTTGAGATGCTCACCGTGGTATCACAGAATGAGCCACAATTCCCGCTTATTATTTTAGAGTTACCCGTGCCACAACTCGCGCTCATCATCGCTCTCATTAGCGTGCTTATTCACGGGATTGTGCTAGCGATTGGGTCTGCGCTGGGTGAAGATGCACGGGAACGGGCAATTGACCGCGAAGTCGCGCGAGAATTGGAATATTCGACCATTAACGGTGTTGATGTAAGCCGACGTGGTCAACCTACAGAGACGCCTGTACCGGAGGACGTGCCAGAGGATTCGCTATTCTCCAAACCGAAGCGTGAGGACAGCACACCACAGGTACGCCTCAATAGTGATGGCGAATTTACCGAGAGTTTCATCTCTGAAATGAATACCGACACGTCAACATCATCGCAAGATTATCACTCTACACAGGAAAATTGAGTGGTCGCTATTTGTCTATCTCACCTGCGGGTAAGGGATATCTAGGATTGTCGTTGACAGAATTAGTGCGCTTAGGCTGTGGATGACCATGTCGGGTTATCCTTACCGAACACGAAAAACTATTAGTCACAAAATCAGGAGGACACAATGAGTATTAGTCCACCCGCCCAACAACAGATCACCCCGCCGGGACCGTTCATAAATAGCACGACCAACCCGCAAGATGTCGAACAGTACGCCCGTTTTATGGGGATGTTGCGGGACATCCGTGCGGAGGTGCAAAACCTGCGACGTGTGATGATCCGTCTACAGGTCAGCGAAGAGATTGAAGACCCGCTGGTTCGGGCACAAGAAATCCTGAATATTGTGGAGAAACGGCGCGAAATTTACACCTATAATCGCCAGCAAATAGAAAATCGCATCAACGAATTGCGGGCATTGATCGTCGCCACGCCGATGTTGTATGATCGCTTTGGTGATGAAGTCACCCATATCGAAAACTTCTGGGAGCGCGTGACCTTCGACTGGCCCCCCGACATCAGCACCATTCCGATAGAACAACCGGAAGAGGACGAGAACCCGCTGGACGAGAACATGCAGACGATGCTGAAATCACAATTCGTCCTGCGTCGTGCTCAAGAAACCATCGTCAATCTGGATAACATCATCTATCATGCCGCGCTGTTGAGCATCCCCGGCAGGCTGAACCAGCATCTTGAGCAATTACGCATCGGGCAGGCGTTAGATTTTGACGCGACCTTCGTGGATGAGGTGGACAAGCCAGAAGATAGGCGCAAAATTCTGGAATATTTGAGTGCGCGTCCGATGGTTGTGCAAAATGGCATCATCGACGCGGCGAATGGCATGGTGTATCACGCCTCCAGTAATGCCTGGCGACGACGGTTAAGTTATCTGTATATTCTGCTTGCGATTGCGGTTGGCGCGTTGCTCTCCTTACTCGTCGCCAACGCCCAGGAGTGGTTCGGGATCAACGACTTTTTCATCGAATCGGGGCGACGGAATGAGTTATTGACCGGATACGTCTTCGTGATTCTTGGCGGTGTCATTCATCTAGGGGTGGATGCGCTCAAGCAAGCGCGTGGGAGTGGGACAGAAACCCACAGCCGTGCGCTCATCGCAATTGAAGATTGGCTGTTATGGGTACACATTAACGAACTGGGCATTTTGATGGGCATTTTCTCGTTGTGGGTGGGCTTCTTCGGCTTATTGACCATTACGGAAACGATCACCTGGCAGACCGCATTCTTCGTCGGCTACAGTATTGATAGCTTTATCGACCTGTTCTTAGAACGCTTCAACACGACCAAAACCGCCAAGAACACGCTGATTACGGCACAAATCAACACACCATGAGCCGGAGCAAGCGCCATAAGAAGCCCGCCTATGCGCGTCGTAATCGTCATGCGGACATCATGCGCTTGATGAAGCAATCGAGTGGTGAAACGAGCGTGCAGACCGCGCTCAAACGGGTTTTGAATGCGGTCAACGCCACCGGTTTTCTGGCGGATTTGCAACGACGCGCTCCCGCTACAAGGCATATGCACGGACCTAAACAAGTACACGGTGATGCATGGGCAGGTGTGGTCGTGTGGATGAAAGGGACGGGGTACTATGGGTACAAAACACTGACGTTAATCGGAGTCTGGGTCATACAACAAGATGACGACGCTTATACGCTACTGGTCGGGACGCGCCACCTGCCTTACACCGCGCCATTTTATAGCGCTGAAGCCTACTTTCATCAGATCAAGCGCGATTTTCGGCGGTATTATGAGGGCGATGTGTCCCCGCCAAGTAACGCGCTGTATCGTGGTATATATACGCCGGAAAAGCGCCTCGCGATCCGTGAGCGGATCCAAACAACGCTGACGGCGTGGCGTAAAACCCTCAATTCGTCTACATCTCTGTAAGGACATTTTTATGAAAAACGTATATTTTTTACTCTGATTATCCCCATATTTGATATATTCGCAGTAACAAACATCACCCATAGACATTGAAGGTTGCCTCATGTTCATGAAAGCCACCCACCAGCCCAACCTCAAACCACTACTCTTTTACACTGGTATTTTCATCGCGTCGGTCTGTCTGATAGTCGCGCCGACAACCCACGCCCATGCGTCAAATGACTGCAATAACACCGACATTGTGCAACTCTGTGGGGGTGAAGACGGGGATGACGGCATATCCGGGATCGATGGCATTGATGGCGGTGATGGTGTGAGCCTGCCACCTAATGTGCCGGGTGCGTTCGGCACGCGTGGCTTAAACGGGATGGATGGGTTTTCTGGCACCGATGGCGTTAATGGCGAAGATGGCAATTCTATTTCGCTTGTTATCGACGGGGCGCCGGTAACATCAGTAAACATACGCGGCAATGGTGGCGACGGTGGCGACGGTGGACGTGGTGGAAACGGTGGTGACGGTGGCGATGGCGGCAACGGTTCCGACATAATAACGATCTTCCCAATCATTGTATTGGGCACAAATGGTCTACCCGGTTACAACGGCGGTGATGGTGGTCAAGGTGGTGATGGTGGCGACGCTGGCGATGGAGGTGACGGCGGTGATGCAGGCAATGGTAGCACGATTTTCTTCTCCAACCAAAGCCCCGTTAACGGTGATCTCACCCTGATATCACGCGGTGGCGACGGGGGGAATGCTGGTTTCAGCGGTATCCCTGGCAACGGCGGTGATGGCGGTGATGGCGGTAATGGCGGATTCGGCGGTGCAAGCGGACCTAATCCGTTTAGCGGTTTCGTCGGGCTTGGCGGGCGTGGTGGTAATGGTGGCTTTGGTGGTCATGGTGGTGAAGAAGGGCGCGTCCGTGATTACGGTGACCCGGGCTACGGTGGTGACGGTGGCGAAATTATCGTCAATCTACGCGCACCAGTATCAGGTGATGTAATAGTCGAAAGCATTGGCGGTAACGCGGGTTATATTCCGGAGTCGCCGATAAATAATTCGCCTGGTTTAGGAGGCGACGGTGGGAATGCCGGACTACCTGGTATTGGTTTAGGCAATCTTGGATTGGGAACACCGGGCATTGACGGATTGGACGCATTTGATCGATTCATCCCACCGGTGCAGGATTATGACCATCGTAACGGTGAAGGCGATGACATCGTCGTTGGTATCCTTAACGGTGCTACAGTCAATGGTGAAATTCATGCGTCGACTACGGGAACCGCAACCCTGTATTTCAGCCTAACCGTAGAGGTAGAAACACAGGCAGAATTCGACGCGATTGTGCAAGAATTAGACAATGCAGACCCCTCAGGTGACGAGATAACGATCAATGGCGAAACCTATCGCTGGCGGGAATTTGACGAGATCGGACATTCATTGAATATGGAAGTTCCTGAGCCAACAACAGGCGCGTTGATCGTGACAAAGAGTGTAAGCTGGAACGGTGTCACCCCGGATCTAACAACGATATTTGAAATTTGCATCACCGGCATGCGGATCGTTAACCCCGATTGCCAGAGAACAGACTGGAACGGGGGCACGTTACGTTGGACCGACCTCGAACCCGGCTTATATACCGTTACAGAAGCCCCACCCCCTGATTGGGGTGTGACCTTACCACGAAGCCCCATCCTTGTGGAAGCAGGTGAAGTTGCAACGGCGTATGTCAGTAACCGCTTAAGACTCGGAACACTCATTGTCACCAAGGTGGTTGATTGGAACGGCGCGATACCGGATGAAAGCACCATCTTCCAGATTTGTGTAACTGGTCCCAGCTATCCTGACGGAGACTGTCGATTCAGCGATTGGGACGGTGGAACGCTCACATGGGCGAACCTCATCCCTGGCGCATATACCGTAACCGAAAGTGAGGCGATCGGATGGGCAACCGCTTTGCCGCGGGCTGAACTCGTCGTTGATCCGGGTGAGACAGTAGAGACATTTATCACAAATACACTCAACACCGGTAGTATCAGCGTCGGGAAAGTCGTGAATTGGGGCGGGGCAGACCCTGACACCGCCCGTACTTTTACCATCTGTGTGGACAGCCCCTTATTCAATGCGCCAGATTGCCGGAGCATTGGTTTTAATGGTGGTATGCTTGATTTCGCCGGTTTACCACCGGGCGACTACCGCGTTTATGAGCTTGACCCGGGTAGTGATTGGTCAGTCAGTGGGGGTGGTCTGGTCACCGTTACACCGGGTACGGCAACGGCAACTACGATCACAAACAGTTATTCGCCACCACCGCCACCGCCATCCTGTACGGGTGCGGTCAACACATTGGTGGGGACAATTGTAGTCACTGGTCAAACAGCGACAGGGACAATTACCAACACTGGTGTGGCGGATTGTACCTTCGATCTTGGTATCGCATCGTATCAAAAATTCGATGACGTCATCGACAACCAGCAGTTATTCAACGCGACGACGGCGACAGTCATTATTCCAGCGGGGAGCAACACCACGCTAACAGTGGAGCTACCGGCATGTGCAACACAGGTTGACCTGTTTTACGGCGCGGTACTCACTAGCCTGAATGGTCAACGCTATGGAGAACGCCTGCTTGCCGCCATACATGAGGACGGAACCGGTTATTGCACGCCTTAATGACATCAACAGATAACGTCATGTTCTTAACTGACGATATTTTCCATATCGAAGGCGACGGGCCAAATGGGTCGTCCAATGAGGCGTTCGCCCGCTTTTACCTGTGCATAATAGTCATCAAAGGGACTGTCGGTGAGGGTCATCGCCATACCGGCTTCCCATCCTTCGCAACGGGGCGTATCGAAGGCGCTTGCTGATGCTGAATTTGGATGTAAGGGCAACACCACCGACTCCATAAGCGGGTTGTGATGTGCGAGTGTGTAGGCAATACCCCGCGCATAGTCCGGTGTGCGAGCAAGGAACATGCGCGGTTTCTG
>DAOTXB010000306.1:0-2329 GCA_034435575.1 Anaerolineae bacterium | reverse complement strand
GGCATTGGCACGGTGGGCATTTGCTGAAGCACAGGCAACATCTGCTGATGCACTGTTAGCAATTGCTGACCTTGAGCAAGCCGTGACGCTGGATAATATGCTGGTGGAAGCATATGGATTGCTCGGGATTATTCACTTTGAACGTTGGAAAGTCGGACTTGGCGATAATCATCTTACGGCGGCGGAAGATGCGGTCACGCAGTATCTTGCGCTCAACACGGGTGAAGTTCCATCAGAAATCCAAACTGTGATGAACCAGCTTGATATTACGACTGAGTAAGGATCAATCCAGCGATAACAATCGCAGATAACACCATCAAAACAAGAAGTATCATAAGTAGGATGTTTGGGGGTGATTGTGGTTGGGTGGCTGTATTGCGTTCGTGGTTAGCCAGAAAATAGCCGGCGGCGGTTGGGGTGCCCCTGCTGAAATCTGCAACTTGATCCGCAAAAAAGGTGTTTTGTTCATGACCAATCGCGGTGATGATGGGGATGCTGGAGCGACAGATGGCTTCTGCAATCACAAAATCGTTAAAAATGCTCAACACCTTTTGTCTGCCACCGCCACGCGTGAGCACGATGACATCATGTTTCTTACGCCTGTTGATGCTTTGAATGGACTGTGCGATTTGTTTGGCGGCAAATTCGCCTTCGATACGCGTGTCTATGAGTTCAATTTTAGCGGTGCCACCGACTTCATGATAATTATTGCTAAAGTCATGGTAGGCTTCGCTGTGTTTGCTGGTAATCAGCGCAACATGGGTTATGGATGCGGGGAAGGGCTTTTTCTTTGGCGGAAACAACCCTGCTTGTCGTAATTTTTGCTCTACCGGGGTCATGTCAACATCATGTGTATCGGTGATACGCATGTTTTCCACAATGATCTGTACTGTGAGCCGTTTTTCATACACCCCGATGGTGCCGTAAACTTCTACCTCAATCCCTGCGGTTGGCGTAAAGTCTATCGTTGCCCGTCGGCGCTCGAACAATACACAGGGTACATCATAGCTGTAGGTGGTGAGATCAAAGTACATATGACCACGCTGGCTTTCATGCACATTGCTGATGATGCCAACTGTCCAAAAGGGTTCATCGGTGGTTTCGCGTTCTATAATGTGCTTGACGCGTCTATTCACGTCTTGAATCTCATAGATCGTTTCATCAGACATAATAATCAACCATTTTTTGTTCTTAACTGATGCGATTGGAAAGTACGCAGTTCACGGTTTTTAGTTTTCAGTTAATCTCAAACACCGTGTCAATTTCTTGGCTTATTGATATTTATTTGATTTACTCACCTCGCATACTTTTGCGTAACGTCAGCTAATAACTTAAAACTTGCCGTTGGTATGTGGGAATATATCCTTCATAACTGAACATACCGTGCAAGTGCGTAAGTGCTAACTATATTATTGTAACCGAACACCACCCTGAATGATACAATAGAGCATCTGAACACATAGCATCAAGGGGGCAACACATGACACAGGTAAGCACAGATCAAGCCGTACGTGAGTTTATCACTGCCGCACATTTTAACTTCGAGAAGGTCAAAACGACACTTAAAAATAACCCTGAATGGTTGAATATCGCCTATCAATGGCGCGAGGGTGATACGGAGACTGCCATCGGCGCGGCGGCGCATGTAGGTAATCATACAATTGCAGAATATCTGTTGGAACAAGGCGCACCGCTTGACATCTGTACTGCGGCGATGCTCGGACGCGGAGACATGGTCATGGCGATGCTCAAGTCTGACCCTGCGAACGCTCATGCGAAAGGCGCACACAATATTTCGCTGATGTTCCATGCCGCAATGAGTGGCGATACGGCGATCACACAGGCGATCATCGACGCAGGAGGAGACACATCTACATCCTCTAGTGCGTTGTTCGGCGCGATCAACAAAGGGCATACGAGCATGGTAAACTGGTTGTTAGAAAATGGTGCCGATGATTTTACTGTGACCAACTTCAAAGATCAGACCCCGCTAGCTGTTGCAGTCGAACGCGAACAGGATTTAATCATTGCCCTCTTGCGTGACAAAGGTGCGGAGTAAGCTCTAAAATACATCAAAAAAACCCCGCACTATTACGGTGCGAGGCACTTTTTCTGATGAACTGTGTAGACGTTAGTTCCAGCTACGCCCACCACGATCACGACGTTCTGATGGGTGTTGACGGCGACCACCTTCGATGAGGGCGCGACGTGCTTTCTGCACATCACTCTCATGCTTGAGGAGAACGGTCAGCGTGTTTTCTAGGGTCTTCTTGTCGATGCTATCTGCGTTAATCATCACCAACGATTTTGCCCAGTCAATCGTTTCAGA
>DAOTXB010000305.1:0-4886 GCA_034435575.1 Anaerolineae bacterium | reverse complement strand
GTCAAAATTTGCCCGCGATATTTCCAGACCGTTTTATGCCCTTCGCTATTGCTCAATGCGCCGTCCACCTGTGCGAAGCGAGGCGCGTTAAAGTCATCGGCGATTCCAGTCTTAATGACATAGGCTTGCAACGCCTGCATGATTGTCTCTACGCCAATCGAACCGGGCATCACGGGGTCTTCATGGAAGTGACACGCAAAGAACCAATCATCCGCGTCCATAATCGTGTTGGCATAGGCATAGCCTTCACCATAATGCCCACCACCGGGCACCACGATGATCTCGCTCGTAAATTCCAACTGTCCATGGCTCAGGCGCAAATACCCCTCACCTGTTTCACCCTCAGGATCAACATGAATCGCGGTAGCGGGATCGAAGTCTTCAGTGTCGATCCAACGCGGGACAAGTTTACCGACATCCAACCCCGCCTGACTTGCGAGTGATTCCTTGGTGAAGTAACCAAAGGTCGCCTCGCCATCATAGAACAGCTCATCACCATCATAGAGCGCAAAGCTGTATTTTTGGATGATGATGCCCTGTAACACGGTACTGCTCAACATGGTCACACGGTCAGTGATGGTGCGCCCGCGCATGTCTTTGTCGGTGTAAAGCGTACCGTGTCCGTCCAGATTGCGGAAGTAAAAATCAATATCGGGAAATTCTAAGGTCGGTCCGTGATAGGCGGATAAAAACCCGCATGGTTGCAATGCAATTTCCATATAGACCGAATACGGCATGACCGGATAGGCATTATCGCGATAGAACCATTCATCCTCCGGCACATCATATTCAGATACGATGCTCGTCCCCGCTTTGGATTGGAATCGTTCGCCTGTGATCTCTAATGCCCGTGTTACCAGCAATAAATCGGTATTGGGGATGCGTGGTGCGCGTCTGTCGTCATAAATGGCATAAAGTTCCCCGAATGTGTCCGCAATCCGTCGCCGTGAGAAGTTATCGACCATGTCATGATCATATTGTGGCACGATTCCGGCAACTTTTGATGGTACCGGGGCAGGATTGGGCGCGGGTATCGGTGGTAATTGTTCAATCGACGATTGTACGGATACAGGTTCATGCTGATCCATCGATTCGGATGATGGCGATATGATCGGCACATTATTTGTCAGTTGCATTTCTACCATCTCACCCAATTGACGCAGGGCTTCGCGCCGAGATTGCAAGAAGGTGATATGGGCGGCACTCACCGGATCAGTGACCGGAGTCGCATCACGGTTAGGGGTGGTGGGTGGCGGGTTAAACGATGGCTGTATGGTCGGTGTCACCGGACGTGGCAGACCCCGTTCAATATTTTCGAACTTATCTCGATTTGTGTCGTTCACTATCGTATTGTAAATATCCTGACCACCGGGGCGCACCGTCCGAATCAGTTGACGTGTCCCCTCCTTTTGAACAATTGGCGCATAAATCGCCCTCAAATCTAGTGGCACACGATGCGCGACCAATTGTGCCAGCATCTTGATGATGGACGTGCGATCATCACTGCCGAGGTTGTCGATACTCACGGCAAGGTGTGGACGATCACCGAGCGATTCATTCACCCAACGCGCACAGGTACTCCTCGGACCCAATTCGATAAACACACGGGCACCATCAGCATAGGTTTCCTCGACCAGACGCGGGAAGTCAATTTGTTTACATGCCATACGTGCGATACTCGTCGCGATTACCTGTTGATCGATTTTGATCGGGCTGTAATCTGCGGCGGAATAAAACGTGACCGCATCATCAACCGATGTGACGGGCAGATTGTGCAGGCGGAAGTATTCGCCAAATTCACTCATCATCGCTTCGTTGTGGATGACCACGCTAAACGGCGCACGCATGCTATCACCACCAACCGCATCCACCACACGCGCACATGCTTCCGGCTCTCCGGCGATCATCACCTCATTGGGTGTGTTGATGTGTGTTACATAAACTTTACGCTCGCGGTCTGCGGCTTCTTTCACATCTACGGCGGGCGCGGCAATGAAATATGCTGTCCACACTTGCTCATCTGGCACATCCGGCGCAATGCCCCATGCTTCGCGGACGGTGTTCATGGGTCCGGTCAGGCGGTCTACGAACATATTTGAGCTATGTAAGCCCTCACTGCCGAGGTCACCTTCTCGCCACACGCCCATGCCCCACATCATACTGCCTTCGCCCAGACTATAGCCGAACGCGGCATCCGGTTGCACATTGAAAATATCGCGCATGGTGCGAGTATACAGTAGCGCAAAGCTCAAACCCGACTCGATCATCGCAACCGCATCACCATTGAGCGCTTCTTTCATCTGGCGGGTAATTTTTGGTCCCGGTTTTTCCAATGTACGTGGATAAAGCATGTGTGAGGCAACCGCTTCCCCCACATCAGATTTAACGGCTTTGAGCGCGTCATAGGTCTGCGGGAAGAGATGGAGCAGGTCATAGCCAAGTTTCGGATAGCTGTTGAACGCACCCGGATAGACGAAAGCAATTTTGCCCGCACGCCCTACCGGATTCGGACTAAACATACTCCCGGCAGGCGTGACCCAATCTTGCCCACTTGCAAACGCATCAGCGATACCCGCCTGTGCCCGTTCGATTTCTTTAAGTAGTGCGCTTCCGTTCTTGGCAACAAGTGCCAGTGTATAGGACGCGTGTTGATTGTTCGCATATTCTGTGTAAACGGTGTCCGCGAGCACTGCAAAATCGTCCATGTGTCCGGCACGGTCACGGAGCGCATTAAGGGCATTCACCAAATCTGCCTGTGATGCACCCGCTAATGGGAATAAATAGAGTGATCCGCGTCGTGCATAGCCAGTATTCGTGGCGCTGTCCTTCACACCGGAAAGGATCACATGCGCGGCGGAGCCATCGGCGGCGATACTATTCACCGCGGCTTTGCGCCCACTCCCAAACCATGTGCGTGATTTTGTCGCTACCCAGAACGGGGTATTTGTCCAGGCATCCGGATGTTGCGGGGCGCTCCAATTGGGCACTGACGGAATAAACCGTTGGGAGAGTGCCAGCGCAGATTTAATGAGACTCGCCATGCCAGATGCGGTATACGTGTGCCCGATGTTGGCTTTTACACTACCCATCGCGGTGATCGGTGCGTCACCCGCATCACGATAGGTCGCCGTAATCGCATCAATTTCTGCCTGATCTTCGTTAGCGATTCCGCTAGCATGTAATTCGAGGTAACCCACATCTGCTGGTGCTGTCCCCGCAAAACGATGCGCCTCATGGATGGCATCGCGTAGATCATGTCCAATCGCCACCGCGTCGATGGTGGCATACACGCGTTCTTCGTCCGCACGGTCTGCACGGGTGAGGACAACCGCCCCGGCACCTTCACCAACCAGCCAACCGTCGGTTTTTGCGTCGATGCCAGCAGTTTGCACTGTCCCGATAGGCGCACGACCATTTCGCATGACCACACTTTCCAGACCGCCAGCGAGATCAACCGCACCCACCACAACCGCGTCAGATTCGCCATCAGACAACATCAATTGTGCCAATTCCAGCGCCTTGAACGTGCTGTTTTCTTCTGCGGAAACGGTAAACGATGCACCATTAAAATCCCACAATGCACTGATCCGACTAGCGGTGATATTGCCGATATAACTGGTATAGTGATTGACCTGTTGTGGGGACAAAATCGCGTCTTTGCTGATGCGTTCCAACTCGGCACGTTGTTCGTCGTCCAACCCCAATCCGCCATCTTCCAGCGCGGCTTGAATCTGCCAGTTGAGGTCAGCCCGTCCGCGTAATTGGTGCAGAGCAAGTTCTGTCCCAATAGCGATAATCACAGCGATGTTCGCGCCTTCCGGCAAATCCGCGTCCTTAATCGCCCGATCTGCAACTTCCAGCATCAATAATTGTTGCGGAATCGGCTCATCGGCGGGGGTTGGTGGAATGCGATAGTGCATAAAATCAAGGTCAAACGCGCCGATATACGCGCCCTGCGGTGCGCCCTGTGGTAAGCCAAATTGCGCCAGTAATTGCGGGTGATTGTTGATGCCCTTCCAGCGCGAATCCGGTAAGTCGATAAAGGCGTTATCGCCGTCGTAAATGGCACGGGCAAAGGCTTTCAAGCCATTAAAACGCCCGAAGTGTGCATCCATGCCTACAATCGCCATTTTCGCCAGAGGTTTACGTGATGAGTCTGCCTGTTGCATGTCGTATCTTTCATTCGCTTCTAAGATGATATGTGCGCTGACACCGCCGAAACCGAATGCATTGATTCCAGCGCGTTTATGTGTGCTTTGCCATGGTTGTGGGGCAGAGGCGATTTGCACGCCGGAAAATACCCCATTGGGCGATTCTAACGGCTGTTGCACGTTAAGCGTAGCCGGAATGGTCGCGTGTTGCATCCCTAAGACCACCTTAATCATGCTCGCCATGCCTGCCGCGGTCAGCAGATGCCCAACATTGGACTTCACACTGCCGATTCTGGGCAATTGACTGCCCATAAACGCCCCATCAAACGGTGTGCGTTCACTAAAATATATTTCCATCGAATTAAGCTCGGTACGATCCCCTACCGATGTACCGGAGGCGTGACATTCAATATATTGCACACTACCGGGCTTGAGTCCCGCACTGTCATAGGCACGTTGTAATGCGCGTACTTGCCCTTTGGGGTTTGGGGTTAAAATGTGCTTACCCCGCCCATCGTTGGTCATCCCCACGCCGGAGACAACCGCATGGATGGTATCACCATCGCGCAGGGCATCAGCCAGCCGTTTGAGCACAAACATGCCCGCACCTTCCCCCGCGATTAATCCGCCAGAGGTCGAATCCAACGGACGGCTCAGGGTATCACCATCAGGGTATCCGCCTAGATGCGCGAAGCCCAGATTGACGAACAACGGATCAGCCGCGCTGACCGCCCC
>DAOTXB010000304.1:0-8945 GCA_034435575.1 Anaerolineae bacterium | reverse complement strand
CGGGATGTTTATCCACCAGAAGTTTATAAGCGTGATGAGCCACACTTATGTGCCGCTTTACGTGGCGAATCACGGGTGAATGTTGTGGAATATGAGGGCGCATCGCACGAAGTATATACTGCCCCAATCCTAGACACCGCAGGAAATGTGGTGATGGGAATAGTCACTACCCATGACATCACAGATCGTGTGCAATTGGAACATAGGTTGCGTACAAGCGAACAACATTTCCGTGATTTGGCGGAAAATAGTCCAGATTATATTTCACAAGTGGATGTTAATTTAAACCATACGTATGTTAACGCAAGTATGTGTGACCTTCTGGGTTTAGAGAAACAGGATGTCGTTGGTAAATCCGTACAACAAGTATTGAGGAAAATTAATGGATTAGAAAGTGACATTAACGATTATGTCAAACTATTAAAAGATTTATTCAAAACCGGCAAAAAATTCACTTATGACTCTCAACTCGCTGGCAACACGTTCAACACAATTCTTGCGCCAGAAATTGATGACAATGGTGAAGTTTTTGGCATCCTTGCCATCACGCGGGATATTACGAAACGTGCCAAACTAGAACACGAAATACAAGAACGTGAGGCAAACTTACGCGCTTTGATTGAAAACACGCCCGATTTTATATGGTCGATTGATACCAATTATCGACTGTTGACGCTTAATTCAAAGTTTGCAAACATTTTTGAGACAGCATTCGGTCATAAACTAGAACCCGGTGTGAGAATTATCGATTTGATACCGGAAGACGTTTTGCCATTTTGGAAAGCGTGTTATGTGCGCGCGCTTAATGGTGAACAATTCCAGACCGAATATATATACCTGTTTCAGGATCAACAGCTAACATTTGACCTGTGGTTTTCCCCTATTCTTCTTGACGATGGTACGATAGGCGGCACCACCTGTTTCAGCCGAGACATTACTGCACAGAAAAAAGCCGAAGAAAAGCTAAGAGATAGCGAGCAGAAATATCGCTTAATCGCAGAGAACTCGACAGATATCATCACCGCGACAAATAAAGACAGTAGGCTTCAATACATTAGCCCTTCTATAACACCTGTACTCGGATATACCGTTGAAGAGAGGCTCTTTAGCAAGGTCTGGGATATTGTTCATCCTGATGATGTTGATCGACTGCTAAAATCGCGCGAAAACTATCTAAAATCGGGGAGCGGTATCTTCGAATATCGTATACGTCATAAAAACGGGCACTATATGTGGGCAGAAACAAGCGTCCGATTAATCAATCAAAAAAAACCTGTTGATTCAGAGATTTCGATTATCGGTGTAACCCGCAATATTGATGAACGTAAACGGGCAGAACTCGCCCTGCGCGATAGTCAGCATTTTATCAAAAGCATTACAGATGCCGCACCTTATCTGATATATGTGCAAAATATCGATGAACGCAAGACAGCTTTCGTCAACCAGTATACAGCGGATTTCTTCGGGAAATCGCCTAGCGCACTTGATGAATACCCGCCGGACTTCCTGAGTACATATTATGATGAACCAACACGCGCTAATGTTGCTGAAGATATTGAGAAGATCAAAGCGCTCAAATGGGGTGATGTCTTTACGACTACTGTCCGTATGCGAAATCACGCACACAAATGGTTTTGGTTACGCCTCAGCATTGCACCGTTTAAGTACGATCAAAATGGAAACCTCACACAGATTCTGGGCATGGGAATTGACATTACTGAGCAACGAGAGGCAGAAGAACAAGCCTTTCAATTGGCAGTAGAAAAAGAGCGCGTCGACTTTTTAACCCAGTTCATTGAAGCGATCTCACATGAATTCCGCACACCACTCTCCACTATCAATACCTCACTATATATGCTCAGGCGTACCCATAATATTCCTGAAGATGATCCATACACCAAGCGGATACTAAATCAGGGCGAGGCAATTGTACAATTGGTGGATGTGCTTGTTACCTTTACAAAGATTGAACAAGAAGTGTATCAGCCTAATCGCATCAGCGGGTCAAATTTGATCAGCCAGCTTATGGCATGGGCAACCGAACGCGACAATGAACATCGCATTACAATGGATACTGATATTGATCCGCCCGATTTAAGCATCCACGGTCATGAGCCATTGTTAGTGGAATGCCTGCAACAAGTTTTGGATAATGCCATTCGTTATAATCGTGAAAATGGCAAGATCAACATCAGGGTCCACAACGATAGTAAAAATACCGTAATTACCGTCAATGACACCGGGATTGGTATGGATGATAAAGCACTCAAGCAGTGTTTTGAGAGTTTTTATCGTAAGGATTCTGCCCGTACAACACACGGGTTTGGGCTAGGGCTATCCATCGCGAAGAAGATTATAGATAAACACAATGGTGACATTTATGTAGCCAGTGAACCCGATAACGGTACAACTGTGACAATTTCACTGCCACTTCTGCCCGTCACCGCAACATCGTAGCTAACGAGTCAGTGTTCGCTTGAAGATATTAGTGTATGCTATGCGTCATCTTAAAATAATAGTGTGTGTTATCAAAGTAAATTACAAACAACATAAAGTTACCTTTGACTAAAAAGTGTATTTCAGGTATATTGCATTGGAATACATTTCGTTATATTTCTAGAATCTTTGAGGCGGGGTTAAATATGAAAAAATCGAAAGTCTTGCTCGTAGAGGACGATACGAGCATTGCTCGGCTTGTAAGCGATTACCTCGGGAAAAATGGCTATGAAGTCGTCGCATTTACCGATGGACCAGAAGCACTGGATTATGTAAAAAACAGCGGGTTGCCACATATCGCGCTGGTTGACCTCGCACTCCCTACGACACATGGTTTTGAACTCAGTCATAAACTTAAAGCAATGGCAGATGTGCCAATTATTTTTGTAACATCCACTAGCGACACCAATACTATTGTGCAAGGTCTGCGTAAATATGCGGAAGATTTTATCGTCAAGCCCTTCGAATTACGCGAACTAGAAGCACGGATTGAAGTTGTACTTGCACGGATGCCAAGCCTGGATTATGCCAGTGAACCGATTATTGATATTGATAATAATCTTAAGATTGACTTCGCCCATAATCGCATCATCTTAAACGGCAAATCCATCGGTTTAACACCGACAGAATCGATTCTCTTACACGTACTTCTGCGTAATGCTGGACGTGTTGTAGAAAACCGTATGTTGATTGCGCGTGTGTGGCCCACAGATGATGTTTATGAAGATACGTTACGTGTCCATATGCATCGCTTGCGTCGCAAACTCGAAGCGGATTCACATCATCCACATTATATTCGTACGGAACGGGGAATCGGTTATATGTTTACAATCCGTCCACCCGAAACGCAGGAAGATGAATAGTAAGCAGACCTGGCTTAGAGCTTACGTCAGATAACATCACCAATAAAGATCGCTTTGCTTCGATACACACTTTAAATTGTCGAAAATGCGCGATGACGTGACTAACACATCAATACGAACTCGCTATGAACGCGCTGAAATAAGTAGCCCTCTGCACATAGATAGATGGGCTACAACGGTATTTTCAGAACCCGCATAACATGGTTACAGGCAATACTATAGATACCGAACACGTTTCACTCAATACAATGGATCGCCGTCTTGAGTATTTACTAGAACATCTCCGCGAAATAATTGACGCGGATACTGTTTATTTGTGTATCAGTTCGCCCGGTTACGACAGCATTAACATCGTTGCCACAGTAGAAAAAAAGGCACATCTTCCCAAAGATCATCAACAACTCGTTGAGTGGATGAAACAAAGCCTGCGTGGACTCTCTGAGGACAGCCAACCACGAATCCTCAATGCCCATTCGCGCAACAACAATCCCTACCAAAGTAGACTGATTATTCCGCTGTTGATGCCCTCAGAAATTAAGGCATGCCTGTTCATTTTCTCCGCACAGACCGAGCACTTCACACAAAACGATCTGGATCAGATTAGGATTCCAGTAGATATTGTCTTGTCCGTGCTGGAAAATGACCATTTGATCGAACGCTTGATGACCACAGAAGCCATCGCAACCACCGCACAAGCCATCGCACGGCAACCATACCCGCAAAGCATTGTCCATATCTTGCGCGATTATTTATTTGAACGGCATGTCACATTCTGTGCTATCGCCTTATATGGTCCTTATAACGCAACCAGACCGGGCACTAGCTTTGATTACATCGAAATTCGTGCAGATTGGTCACGTAAATTAGGGAGCCAGATGATTACGGGCACCCGCTTCGAGACTAATCAATTGATGGAGTTAAACGACGCGCTCCAGCGACAAGAATTTGTGCAAATCAAAAATCAGGGTGAAGACCTGACCAACCTCAACGATTTTAGTCGGGTATTGCTCAAAAACACTGACTTACGCTCTATGGTGCTCATCCCACTCGAATCACGCGAACGTCGCCTGGGATTACTGATAATCGGGTCAGATCAACTATGGGAATTCAACTGGTTTGAACTGCGTAGTTATCAGATCGTCAGCGAGTTTTTGACCATCAGCACAATGAGCGAAGCGCTACAACGTGAGCATGATTTTGTGCAACAGGGACGTGCCGCACTTTTAGAAGCGGTTAGCGACGGTGTGGTGATGACCCTGCCCAACGAACACGCCAATGTGTTGACCGCGAATATGCAATTTAGGGCAATGTTTCAATTGAGTATTCACGACTTGCAGGGCAAATCGTTGTGGACGATCATCGAAAGTATGTCACTCCCTGAAAGTGTGCGTCATGAATTATTGCGAATCTGGCAAAATATCGACCCGAAAGAACAGATCACCGTTAAGGGCGAGTTTACAGTTTTGGATACGCAAAATCACCGAAAAGATATTCAATGGTATAGCGCACCGGTTTTCCAGCAAAGTATGCTCCTTGGTCGCATCTATACTTTCCACGATGTAACGGCGGAACGGGCAGAAGAAAATCTGCGTTATGAGTTATTATCGCGTATCTCTCATGAATTACGCACACCACTCACCTCAATACAGGGTTTTGCAGAATTTATCCTGAGTATGGGCACCGACCTGCCAGATACAGCACGCGAGTACACGGAAATTATCCACCATAGCGCCAAACATCTGAACACGGTTTATAACGATTTAATCGAATTTACCCGCGCCAATGTGGGTGAAATCGATCTCTACATGACCACGTATACTATCAACGATGTTTTGCAAGAAGTAACCTCACGATCATCACTCCTCCTGAAGGAACGTCAGCAAACGGTTAACATCACCGTTGAACATCCAACGCTAGAAGCCAATTTCGATCTTGACCGCACCAGTCAAATTTTGTCGAACTTACTCAACAATGCCTGTAAGTATGCACCAAAAGAATCCGTTATTCATATGGACGCGCGTTTAGTCCAAACTTTTGATAATCTGCCGGAAAATGCCCCGCCCCATACCATCGTCCCCTGTTTGCTCATCAGCGTAATCGACGAGGGCAAAGGCATTAGCGAAGCAGACATCAACCAGATTTTCTTACCCTTTTATCGCACGCGTGACGCACAGGCACGTCAGATTGATGGCAGTGGTCTAGGTTTAGCAATCTCGCGCAGTCTAGCCGAACTACAACGGGGTAAGTTATGGGCAAGTGTCGCGACAGAGGATGAACCCGGGGGGCGCTTTTATTTCACGTTACCGGAAAACGATATACTCAATCCGCAGTAATATCTCCATAGATACCTCGATTTTGTTCTAATGCATCTAAGTATTGTGTATTAGCGTTGTTAGGATGCTGGCATATTCATAAAAATTGTCGAAAACTTAATTGTTCCGTGAGGCATTTGCCCTTACACTTGATATGGATAAGGATAAATTTACACCACAGGATCAATGTATTGATTCGGCTATGAACGCACCCATTGTTAGCGCATAAAAGGCAAGAACTCATGTCATCATCATTTTTGGCAAAACGGTTAAAAGAACAACAGAAAAAAGAATCAGAAGCGCAATCCCAACAGTCAAAGGCATTCGACGGATTTGATACGGACGATGAAGGCGATGCTGATGCCCTTGATGCGCTATTTGAGGACACACCTGCACCCTCAGTCAGTAGCTTAAGACAGCACCGCGCCAAAAACGACGCACCGAAAGCAAAACCAGCCCAGAGTGCGCCGGCAAAATCTAAGGTAAAAGCTATGGGGGAACACGATCAAGGTGAAACATTAGATACTGGTTATGTTGTTCCGCCCAAACGTCGCACCACCCCGGCAGTCAAAAAATTACGCAAACAACTGCGCCCTAAATTGCTGGCATTCACCGATGAAGCCGATGCATGGGCACGCAATGACCAGAGCAAGCATAAAATTATCATTGAACGCCTGGATACCGTCCTAGAAAAGATGAATGTCGACCTTAGCGATGGTGAATATGAAGAACTAAAAGAAGGCTTATTGAACGATCTGCTCGGCTTCGGTGCGATTGAACCGCTCATCCAGGATCGCAGTTATTCAGAAATTATGGTCAACGGTCCAGAGATCATCTTTGCGGAATACAAAGGTAAGCTGATGGAAACGGAAGTCGTCTTTGACGATGAAGATCATGCGTATTGGACGGCTCAACGCATCGTAAGACCTTTACAGCGTGACCTGAGCCGTGCCAACCCGATGGTCGATGCGCGACTGCCAGATGGTTCCCGTGTCCATATCGTGTCTGATCCATCTGCATTGAACGGTACAACCATTACCATCCGTAAATTCCCGGATAAGCGCCTGACTGTTGATGATTTGATCGGATTCGGCTCATTTAACCGTGAAGTGGGCGATTTCTTCGAGGCGTGCGTCGTCTCCCGTTTGAACATCGTCGTTTCCGGTGGTACAGGCTCCGGTAAAACGACCCTATTGAACGTACTAAGTTCCTTTATCCCTGAAGATGAGCGCATCATCACGGTTGAGGACTCAGCGGAATTACAATTGGCACAGCGCCACGTTGTTCGGCTAGAAACTGCGCCACCGATCCCCGGCACCGAAAAAGATGGACGGCTGGAAATCCGCGATCTAGTAAAGGGTACGTTGCGTATGCGCCCTGATCGTCTGGTCATCGGTGAGTGTCGTTCCGGCGAAGCGCTGGATATGTTGCAAGCGATGAACACCGGACACGATGGTTCACTGACCACCGTACACTCCAACAGCCCGCGTGATGCTGTTTCACGTCTGGAAACACTGTGCATGATGGCAGGTATGGATTTACCCCTCATCACCATTCGTCAACAGATTGCAGGTGCGATCCACCTCTTCGTGCAACAATCCCGCCTGAAAGATGGTAGTCGTAAGGTGGTGCAGGTGACAGAAGTTCAGGGTATGGAAGGCGAGAGCATCACCCTACAGGATATTTTCGTCTATCGTACCGAAGGACAAAAGGACACCGGCTACTCACATGAAGGTGGCGGTAAAATGGAGGCAACGGGCTTCCGTCCTAAATTTGTCGAGCAATTCAAACAATATGGCTTCAACTTACCGGGACGCATCTTTGGTGCAGGTAAGAGTAAATTCTAAACACATCACACAGCGAATAGTTAATCAGATCAACGTCATGGCGAGTACACATCGTCGTGGCGTTTTTGTTTTGGTCATACTTGGGCTATCTGACATCGCCTAAACAAGCGTAGAATATTTCCAGAGATAAGTAATTTTACTGTAATCCAACAAACTCCATAGAAAGTAGTCTCATCTATGATTCAACGTTTGCGAAGTGCTGATCCGCGTATGATCACAATTTTGCTGATCGTGTTTGTTCAAATTGTCGGCGCATCGATGGCATTGCCCATTTTGCCGTTGTTTGCCCTACGACAATTCGATATGTCCCCTCAATTGATCGCTATGCTGGTTTCATCGTACTTCGCGGCGCAGTTTCTGGCAGGTCCGACCATCGGGCGCTTATCTGACCGCAACGGACGGCTCCCGATATTGATTATTAGTCAAATTGGCACGGTTATCAGCTTCGTTATGCTCGCCTACGCGCAAAGTGCAGAAATGCTGTTCCTATCACGTATTTTGGATGGTATCACAGGTGGGAATATTGTGGTCGCACAAGCCTATGTGACGGACATCATCCCCAAAGAACGCCGAACACAGGCACTCGGTCTGGTCTTCGCGGCGCTTGGCATCGGCTTCATCTTCGGACCGGCTATCGGCGGGATTTTGGCGGCGGCTTTTGATGAGCGCATCCCTTTCTTGGTGGCGGCGGTGGCGGCGGCGTTAACGGTAATCCTGACATGGTTCACGCTCGATGAATCGCTCTCACCGGAACAACGCGAAACAAATCGCACATCACGTAAGGGGTTGCTCACACCGAAAGACGTGTTCTCAAATGTGCCCTTATTGCTAGTATTGTTCGTCGCGTTCGGCGCACAGTTCGGTTTGGGTATCCTACAGGCAACCTTCGCGCTTTATGGTGAAGCGGTGTTATTCAACGGATACGAAACGTTCAATGCAGGCATAAGTGACGTGCTTCTGGTCAATCGCATCTATTCCGAGCAAATGGTGAACCTCGGCATCGGACTATTACTGGCAACGGTAGGCTTCGGGCAATTTTTGACACAGATTTTCCTGCTCCCGCGTATGCTTGACCGTTACAGTGATTCATTCATCGTGGTGATCGGTTCGCTCATCCGTGCCGTATCGCTGTATATTTTCGCTGTCATCACCTCGCCCTATCTGGGTCCAGCAGGCGCGGTCACTTTTGCGATGGGTGCCGGGTTGATGATGCCTCCATTGCAATCGCTAGCGACCAACACCGTCGCTGATGAAGTGCGTGGCGGTGTGCTCGGCTGGTATCAATCCTCCTTGAGCTTGTCTACCATTTTTGCCACAGCCTTCGGGGGCTTCTTATTCTCGATCTCACCCACCATACCGTACTGGTTTGGGGGAACGCTCTTTGTCGTTGTGGCACTGCCCGGTCTGGTGCTGTGGCATTGGGAACG
>DAOTXB010000303.1:0-4597 GCA_034435575.1 Anaerolineae bacterium | reverse complement strand
TCTCCCGTGATCAGGCACAGCCGAAAATTACAATCGGGTGTTTTTTTGATGAAACTAAGTTAAACAAAATGGTCTATTTTGTAAAAGATAATGGCGTTGGTTTTGATATGACCTACGTCGACAAAATTTTTGGTGTTTTTCAGCGCCTGCATAAACGTGAAGAGTATGAGGGAACGGGTGTCGGTCTGGCGACTGTTCAACGGATCATTCATAAACATAGTGGCGCAATTTGGGTGACATCCGAATTGCAAAAAGGCACAACATTCTTTTTTACACTAGGCGAGGAATAATAGGTATGGCAAAAAAAGACTTGATTGAAATATTGATGATCGAAGATGACCCTGATGATGCTGAACTTGCATTACATGCCCTGCAATCACAAAAAATTGTGAACAGAATTGTCATTGTTGAGGATGGTGCAGAAGCGCTCGATTTCTTATTCGGAACGGGTCAATATCAGGGGCGTGACATTACTAATCTGCCTAAAATAATATTACTTGATCTAAAGCTCCCTAAAGTTAATGGTCTTGAGGTTTTGGAACGGGCGAAAGCAGATGATCGTACGAAAGCTATTCCCATCGTCATCTTAACTTCTTCCAATCAGGACCCGGATATCAAGCGTGCCTATGATCTTGGCGCAAATAGTTACATCGTTAAGCCTGTAGATTTTGATCAATTTGCAGAAACAGTCGTAAAGCTCGGATTTTATTGGGCTTTGTTAAATCAACCACCGATCTTCAACGATTATGAATCCCGCGAATAAGATAATTTCTACATGAATCGAGAAGGTTGCAACATGATGAGTACCATCAACTTATTATTTTTAGAAGATAATCCAGATGATGCTGAATTAGCTGTTTTTGAGCTGGAGATGGCGGGTCTGGCTTTAGACTGGACATGTGTCGATACACAATCAGACTTCAAAGACTCACTGCACCCTGATCTTGATCTCATTATCGCGGATTTCAACTTACCTGATTTCGATGCGTTGAGCGCTTTTCAGATTTTGCAAGATCAACGACTTGATATCCCGTTCATTATTCTCTCTGGAACCATCGGTGAAGAAAAAGCTGTGGAAGCGATAAAACTGGGCGTGACGGATTATGTCATCAAAGATCGCATTGCCCGTCTTCCTTCTGCGGTGAATCAGGCAATAGAGCAAAAGAAACTAGAGCGCGAAAACAAAACCATGTTGCTTGCCTTACAGAAAAGCGAGCAACGGGTAAAGGCGATCATAAATGCATTACCCGATCTTGTTTTCCTCATTGATGAAGACGGACAATATCTCGAAGTGATGACCGGGCGGCAAGAGGACTTACTTTATACGCCTGCACAAGCGTTTATCAATAAGCGTGTTACAGATATTTTACCGCCCAAGCAAGCAAATCTTGTCTACGAAGGCATCTGTAAAACGATAGAATCAGGCCAACCACAGGTTGTGGAATATACGCTAGATGTGCCTTTAGGCAAGCGGGTGTTTGAAAGCCGTATTGCACCGGCAGAGTTACGTAGTCATGATAGATCAACTGTTGTACTCATCGCCCGCGATATCACGGATCGAAAAGAAGCACAGGACGAAATCTCCTCCCTTATGAATGCTACTTCTTATCTGTTTAAGGGGGAGAATCTACTTGAAGTTGGCGAACAAGTCGTAAAAGCGGTTGTAGAAGAGCTGGATCAAGCCGATTGTGGGTTGATGCTCGTTGATTCGTCCAATCAAAAGATGTTACGATTGGCACGCGCCGGTGAATATCAGGTATCTACAAATGAAACCCTTCACCTCAACGGAGATGGGGTGGTGCCAAGCGCAGTGCGTGCTAAAGAAACGATCTACATTCCCGATGTCAGCGATGATGATAGATACATCGCAAATAGCCTGTTTACTCGATCAGAATTAGTGGTACCGCTCCTTCATAATGATGAGATTATCGGCGTATTAGACCTACAAAGTCCAAAATTAGACGCTTTTTCTCCCAAAGATCAACACGTTGTTCATATTTTTGCCGAGCGTGCATCTGCGGCAATTAGCATTCGACAACTCATCGAGGAATTGAACCACCATAAGGCAGAGTTAGAATGGCGGGTGACGAAACGTACCATCGCCCTACAACAATCCACCGAACGGATTGAGGCGATCCTGAATAATAGTGATGATGTGATTATTCTTACAGATCAAAATGGTTTGATTCAACAGGTGAACCCCGCGTTTGAACGACAATTCCAATTTAACTCCGATGATGTGTTTGACCGCCCATTAGACATTTTCATCACACCGGATCATTCCAATGCGTTCCGCGATGTGCTAGAAGCCCTTGTTATTACTCAGGAGTTCCAGCGATTGGACTTAACAGCACTCAAAGCGGACAAAACCACATTTTATGCAGATGTTGTTTTATCACCTGTGATGAACAAAACACAGCTTGATGGCATTATTTGTAGTTTTCGTGATGTGACTGAAAGAAAATACTTAGAGGATGAATTGCGTAAAGCATTACAAACGGAGAAAGAACTCAACGAATTAAAATCCCGTTTTGTCTCGATGGTCTCTCACGAATATCGAACCCCACTATCGATTATTTTGCTTTCCGCCAATTTATTGAGTAAATATAATGACCGGATGAGTGAAGAAAAGCGCACTAATCATCTGGAAAAGATCAAAACACAAATTACCCACATGACCGATCTGATGGATGATATTCTTCTCATGAGCAAAGCGGATGCGGTTGGTTTACAGTTTGATCCACAGGAAATGGATGTCAGTGCATTCGTTGGTGAGCTTATCGCAGAAATTGGCGCAAATAATGAAGAACACATCATTCATTTTACGAGTGATGTCAGCTGTAAACCAATGAAGACCGACCCCAAATTACTTCATAAAATTATGAATAACTTGTTAACTAACGCCATAAAATACTCGCCGGATGCCGATGATATTTATGTTGATGTGACCTGTAACGACAAAAACCTGACACTCTCGGTCAAAGACTCCGGAATCGGTATTCCAGAAGATGATCAGAAACGCCTCTTTGAATCCTTTCATCGTGCGAACAATGTCGGTGGTATTCAAGGCACAGGTTTAGGTTTGGCAATCCTCAAACAAGCTGTAGATGCTCATCAGGGCACGTTAGAGTTCGAGAGTATTGTCAATACCGGAACGACTTTCACCGTTCATTTACCCATTCTTTAAACGCATGGAATAGTATACCTGTGCCATAGTATAACTAGGAGACCACCTATGGATGGGGGAAGTTAAGAAATAAGATCGATTGATTTTGAAGATGCCTATAAAATGAGCGACTACTCTTGTGATTTTAAACAAGCAAACTCAAATTAGGCGATCAGCATATGACCGTGTTTAGTGGACAGTAAAGTTGTCTAAGCAGTTTGTTGTTCGTATTGTTCTGGACATAAGTAACCCAGAGCCGAATGCAGTCGCAATCGATTGTGCCAAACCTCAATGTATTCAAAGATGACCTGGGTTGCTTGTGCTCGTGTTTGGAATCGCTCGGTGACACATTCGGTTTTGAGTGTCGCAAAGAAACTTTCGATCATGGCATTATCCTAATAATTGCCAACCCCACTCATACTGACCTGAATGGCATGGTGTTTGAGCAACGCTATAAAGTCGCAACTGGTATATTGACTACCTTGATCGCTGTGATGCATCAAGCCATCGCTTGGGTTACGTCGCCCAACTGCCATCACAAGAGCATCTTCAACCAGTGGCTTTTGTAAGCGAGAACTCATCGACCACCAACAATTTTGCGAGAATACGCATCCAAGATGACAGCTAGATAGAGCCACCCCGCGTTTGTATCAATATAGGTGATGTCTGCTAACCATTTTGCATTCATTGATAGTTCCTCAAAGTTTTGAGCAAGGAGATTGGGAGCAGGTTGAGTATCAGGGGGCGCTGGGTTGGTGTTTTGTAGCGTTGCTTGCGTTTCGCGCGCATCCCATAAAGACGCATCAGGCGAGCAACACAATGGCGGCTGACGCGTTGTCCGTTGTTCTTCAACTCAGCATGAACCCGTGGACTGCCACAGGTCTGACGACTATGTTCGTACACCTCCCGAATGCTGACCACCAGAGCGCGATTATCGTGGTCACGTTGACTGGGTTCACGATGTTGCCATGCGCAAAAGCCACTGCTCGACACGCCTAGTATCTCACACATCCGAACCAGACTAAACTCATCACTATGAGCTTCAATGAATGCAAAGCTCATAGTGGGCGATCCTTGCTGAAGACCCCCATTATATGTTTTAAAATATCACGCTCTTCCCGTGCAATGGCTAACTCGCGTTTCAAGCGACGGACTTCTGCTTCTGCTTCACGTTCCACCTGTGCCACACTCACATCAGGATTTGCGGCTAGCTTGAGCGCTTCACGCTTGAATTCTCTGTATAAGTCTTGTTTTTCTTTTTCATACTCTTCTCCCCGATCCTATTGTATTGGACAATTCTTGTGTCCACCCAATCGGGTACAGCTCAGTTGTTGTTTTTCACACATATTGGAACAAGTAGTATAATATTCAAAAGCGCTCTATCTCAGATGAGATAGAGCGCTGTGTTTTAACTGGTTTTACGGCTCCGGC
>DAOTXB010000302.1:0-11702 GCA_034435575.1 Anaerolineae bacterium | reverse complement strand
ATGCCACAGGAGCCAATTCGTGAGCAAGAAAGCGAAAATTGGGATTTCTTCTTGGATATTCCTGAATTGCCACGCAACATGATTAAAGTAAGTAGCATTCGTCAACAACAGATACAGCAACCGTTATTCGAGTTCAGTGGGGCATGTGCTGGCTGTGGTGAAACACCTTATCTCAAATTGCTGACACAATTATTTGGTGACAGAATGATTATCGCCAATGCTACAGGCTGTTCATCAATTTATGGCGGTAATTTACCAACAACACCTTGGTCACATAATTCCGATGGTCACGGTCCAGCCTGGTCAAATTCATTGTTTGAAGATAATGCTGAATTTGGTCTTGGGATGCGTGTCGCTCTTGATAAGCAAATTGAATATGCACGCGAATTGGTCACATCACTTGCTAGTGAAATAGGTGAACAATTAGCTAATGAATTACTCTATGCAGATCAAACCGATGAAACAAGTATTTACGAGCAACGCGAACGAGTCGATATACTCAAAGAACGTCTGAATGGATTAAAAAGTCCGCTAGCAAAACAACTACTGTCATTGGCTGATTCGCTTGTCAAAAAGAGTATGTGGATTATCGGTGGTGATGGTTGGGCATATGACATCGGGTATGGAGGGCTTGACCATGTTCTCGCTAGTGGACGCAATGTTAATGTGCTAGTAATGGATACTGAAGTTTACTCAAACACCGGCGGACAAGCATCCAAAGCAACACCACTGTCTGCCATCGCAAAATTCGCCGCAGGTGGTAAACCGACAGGTAAAAAAGACTTGGGTATGATGATGATGAGCTACGGCAATATCTACGTGGCACAGGTTGCGATGGGTGGCAAGGATGAGCAAACTTTACGCGCTTTTCTCGAAGCTGAAGCCTACGATGGTCCTTCGATTATCATTGCATATAGCCACTGTATTGCACATGGTATTCACATGCCTACAGCTTTACAAAATCAAAAGGCAGCAGTCGATAGTGGGCAATGGTTACTCTATCGCTATAATCCTGACTTAGCTGATGCTGGCAAGAATCCACTGCTATTAGATTCACGTCCACCGAAATTACCTGTTATCGAATATCTACGGATGGAAAATCGCTTCCGTATGCTAGAAATGAGCAACCCGGACGTTGCTAAACAACTCTTTGCGAAAGCACAAGTCGATGTTGATAAACGACGGTCACTTTATGAATATCTAGCGAAGCGCCCCTTCAATACGAATGATGCAGAAGAAGCACTTGAGGAGGTTCAAAACTGATGAATCTAAAAACGACCTATTTGGGAATGGAACTTAAGTCACCGCTGGTGGCTTCGGCTTCTCCCTTAATGCAAGATTTGGATAATATCAAAAAGTTTGAAGATGTCGGTGCGGCGGCACTAGTATTGCACTCACTCTACGAAGAAGAAATTCGTTTAGAGCGTCAGGCACTGATGCACCACTTAGAACATGGAACAGAAAGTTATGCAGAAGCACTTTCATATTTCCCTAAGCCACAGGTTTTTTATGCCAAAACCGATGCTTATTTAGAGCATATTCGCAAAGCTCGTGAAGTAGTTGATATACCTGTGATTGCAAGTTTGAATGGTTCATCGCTGGGTGGGTGGATCGATTTCGCCCAACAGATGCAAGAAGCCGGTGCTAGTGCTATCGAGTTAAACACTTACAATGTACCTACTGACCCGAATCAAGCTGGGTCTGAGGTCGAACAACTCACCGTCGATATTGTTGAGGCTGTGCGTGATGCAGTGAGTATACCGATTGCAGTTAAGCTATCCCCTTATTTCAGTAATATGGCGAATATGGCAAAACGCTTAGACCATGCCGGGGCGAATGCGCTGGTTTTGTTTAATCGCTTCTATCAACCAGATATAGATCTTGAAACTTTGGAACACGAGCCCAATATTCTTCTAAGTACGTCTTATGATATGCGTTTGCCACTCCGTTGGATAGGTATTCTATTCAAACAGATCGAAGCTGATTTAGCGGCTACAAGTGGTATTCATAGCGCAGAAGATGTGATTAAGATGCTGATGGTTGGGGCGAATGTCACCATGATGACTTCGGCGGCGCTTAAGTATGGTATAGACATATTCCAAACCATTGAAGCTGCTGTTGCTGAATGGCTACGGGTGAATGAATATGAATCGGTTGAGCAAATGCGGGGTAGTATGAGTCAACTTCATAGCAGTGATGCTTCCGCATTTGAACGTGCACAATATATGCGTGGTCTCAAAACGTATTTTTCACCAAACTCAAAATAGAGACAAGAATCTCTGAACTTTGGGGGCGGACAAATTTCTTGCCCCCATACTAATAGTTTGTTTCCAGAGAGAGATTCAACGACTAACGGTTACTGTCCACTAAACACGGGCAAGATCAGAAGACAAATTCGTATTATGTCGCGGAATGCATTTTCAACTCTGAAGTTTGGGTTGATCTTCTGAACTTGCTCTACAAATAATCGCGTTGATTCAAGTGAATAGAGTTTGTCACTATCTAGCATATCTTCGGGCGGAGTCGATAATCCATTTACAGTATAGAGCCATTCCTGTTGAAGTTTCAGTGCCTCACGCGATGTAGTCAAAATCTTGACCTCTCACGTCATGTCCAGAATCTCCGTAATCAGGTTTAAGCCTTGTGAATCTATAAGATGTTCGTAATTATCCTGAATCAGCAGGATAGCTTTACCGCGGAAATAATCTAACAATATTTGCTTAGGCTCTTGAGCACCTTTCAATGGTAAGTCAAGTTCATCAGTAATGGCGAGGGCAATACGTTCACTAGCTGCAACAGATTGTAATCGGACAAAGCGAACGCCGTGTTCGAAGTTTCCCAGTTCGTTTCGGGCAATCTTGAGAGACAAGCTGGTTTTTCCAATCCCACCAGGTCCTACCAGAGTCAATAAACGGCAATTGGGGTCTTTGAGTTTGCCAACGATTTCGGTTCTTTCTCTCGAGCGCCCAACAAAATGCGTTAGTTGCCCTGGAATTTGATACTCATGCATAAGGGTATTTTCATCACCAATTGTCGTATCTGTATTTTACCTCATGATAATAAACCCTCATCGACATCACCCACCTAAGACCATACATATAGTTTTGAAAAGCGAGCACAAATTTTTTCTTTCACATTCCATGCGTTCTGAACCCAATTATTGGTAACTCAAGTTGTATTTTCTGCTTGTATCTCGCACAATATTGTGCTCATTCTGACTATATGAAACTGAGGAGGCAACGCATGATTTCTGAAATTCATGATCGTATTCGTTCTGCTGTTCAGCCTTTTCCGCGCACGTCTACATCGCCACCGAAGATGCTCAGATCAGGCTTTACTGAGCATTTACTTCAGGCTTACATTTTCGCCATGCCACAGCTTCACCAATTCTGTTGTGTTATCAGAGAAAAAGCGTTCAAATTCCGAGTAATATACTAGCATCTCTTTGGACGTGATATCGATATCGTTTCTGTTCTGGATCAAACTAGCACGCGCTATATATTCCTCATCACTAAATCGTTGTTCTGCAATAGCTTCTAACATATGATTGGAGCCTGCCCCTTGCGAAAACTGCTCTTTTCGTCGCCAAGTGACATGCTCCGGCAGAATATCGCTGAATGCCTGGCGCAATACCCATTTTTCCGTTTGCGTTGATGGATGGATTTTGTCTGATTTCGGAACACGCATAGAAAGAGAAACGAACTCAGTATCGAGGAAGGGAACTCGTGCCTCAATACTGTGTGCCATAGTCATGCGATCACAACGTTGCAAGTTACAATTGTAAAGATTTGCTGTCAATTTAATCAGTTCGTCATGTAATGTGTGGTCATCAAATTCCTTGAGATAATGATAGCCTGCGTACAATTCGTCTGCGCCTTCACCAGTAAGAACAACTGTCACATACTCATGTGTCATACGAGCGAGGAAATAGTTAGGGATGGCGCTACGAACTAGTGACGGATCAAATGACTCCAGGTGGTAGATAATCTGTGGTAGGGCTTCCAAAACTTCTTCAGCAGTATAAATGTATTCATGATGGATCGTACCCAGCACAGCAGCCGCTCGACGCGCGTTTTCAAGGTCAGTGCTGCCTTCTACACCAACCGCAAATGAGTGGACATCTGGCTTTTCCTGTGCTACCAGTGCAGCAATAATGGTACTATCCAGCCCGCCACTTAAATACACCCCTAAAGGTACATCCGACATCAGTCGTTTATTTACAGCCTGTGTCAATGAATCGCGAATGTCTTGTATTGTTGGTATGCTTGAGTTTGCTTTCGTGGGTGACAAGTCGTTGAGGTCGAAATACTGAACCAGCTCACCGTCTGCGTAGTAATGACCGGGTGGAAACTCAAGCAATTCATCGACGATGTGATGCAGGCTCTTGATTTCTGAGGCGAAGTAAAGCGTACCCTCTCGCCATCCGTAATACAGCGGTTTGATGCCAATTGGATCACGCGCTAGCAAGATAGTGTCTCGCTGACTATCATACAAAACAAAGCCAAACATGCCGTCCAGCATTGACACTGCTTGCGGTCCGTGATTCTGATACAGTGCCAGTATAACTTCGCTGTCGCTGTTGGTCTGAAAAGGATACTCAGGCAACGCCTGCCGGATAGCTTTGTGATTGTAAATTTCACCATTACAGATCAATGTATAGCGACCATCAGGCGATTGTAATGGTTGCTGACCATGTTCAACATCAACAATTGCGAGGCGAGTATGCCCCAATGTTACTGCATTCACTTGAACGGTACCATGATGATCGGGTCCGCGATGGGTCAGCAGGTGAAGCTCGTCTGCAACCGAAATCTGTGTTTTGCCATGTGTACCAAGAATTCCACACATAAAGGATAACGTATCTCCAGAAGTTATGTTTCGATTTGAAGCCCGCGTGGGGTTAAGACGTACTCGATACGACCTAAGATATAGTCAATAAGAATTGCGAGTAATGCTGCCGGGATCGCACCTAGCAATATAAAACTATCAATTGTCATTGACAAACCGCTGGCAATTGGTGTACCTAATCCACCAGAACCCACAAATGCGCCGAGTGTAGCCGTACCAACATTGATAACCATGCTAGTGCGAATACCCGCCATGATAACGCTACTAGCTATTGGCAATTCTATCTGAAACAGAATTTGACCGGGTGTCATACCCATGCCACGTGCAGAGTCGATCACAAAATCATCCACTGCCTCCAATCCTGCAATAGTATTACGAACAACAGGTAACAAGCCATAGGCGACCAAGGCAATGATGGCGGGCCAAAAGCCAAAACCTATGATTGGAGCCATAAACGCGACAATCGCAATTGTTGGTACAGTTTGCCCACTGTTGACCAGATTGTTCACCAATGGCAACACTTCACGAAAGTCATCACGCGTAACGAGAATGCCTATCATCAAACCCGCAGGGATGGTAATCAGAGATGAAACGAACACCAGTTCAAGGTGTTGTGCGGCAAACTCAATCACCGTTGCATTGGGATGAACAAGTTGATTACTGGTTGGGAATATCTGCCCGAGAATGTAATCCCACAGTGGCTCATGCCCATAAATTGACCAACAAAATAGAAAGACCCCGACTACCCGAACTAGAGGGCGAAGCAGCTTATCCTCCCGGTTACGAAAATAGATAGCCGTCCCTAACTCAATTAATGCAAATACCAGAATGGCGAGAACTAAAGAAATGCCTGTATCTATTGGCACAATTTCTAGAACACGAGCGGCACTACCGATGACATTAAATACCCACAAATTGGGTTGTAAGGAGGCACGAGGATGAAAGTCATCTAGCGCATCTCGCACGCGATTCACTACTTGATTCTCAACCGCACCTTCGCGGTATGTGGCGATAAGATTACCCGGGTTGATGGTGAGTGCTTCGAGCGAATTAACCCGTTCAAACAGGAATGCCGAAAGTGCGGATCCGTTTTCACCCGCGTCCCGTGTGGAATACACTTCCTGTTGATCTTCAGGTATTAAGGCTGGTACGTATCGCCCAAATCGCCATTCTTCGTCCGTCGTGGTGAAATTGAGCGCCATATCTGCATCGGGTGAACTTTCACCTATTATGCTAGCTTGCTCATTTAACACTGCGTTCACGAGCGGTCTTTGAGCACGTCGCAACATCAGGTCAGCGTCAATGTCGTTATCGTAGACAATGGTGATGGACTGAGGAGCGATGGTGATTTCAGTCACATCAGGGATATTTTCGAAAAGCCGAGATGCCACTGGATTCGTGGTATCGGGTATAAAAGTCCCTGTCTCAACTGGACTCGATGTTTCAGGAACAACGTTATATTCAAAAGTACCACCGACAATATCGATCTGAACGGTATTGTCTACATCAACCGGGTTAGCTACAACTACGAAATCGTCAGGAAAGCGTTCCTGGTCGCGCATCGTCACAACTTGGTTGCCAAACAGGAAAATCCCAATAGCAACAATGACCCATATGATTGCTGCCCATGGTATATTGAATTGTGCTTGTGTTTTGATGTCGTCAACAGCCATTAGCCACTTACTCCGTTATTTTCAGGAATGATGGCATCGGGGTCATAGGAAGCAAGATCTTGGAGTGCCTTAAGTGTGAGCGTTCCGACTAATTTACCATGCCGATCCACAACAGGGGTGATGCGAAAACCACGCGCTACCATCGCACTGAGAGCTTCTCGGGCGGTAGCATCTTCACGAACTGCAATATCAACCCAATGGGCTTCGTACATAGCGTCCAATAATGATGTATTACCCTTAAGTTCTTCCTTATCCACCCAACCTTTGAGGGTATGATCATCTTTATCCACAATAAAAATTGAACTTGCACTGTAATCCACAAAACATTGGGAGGCTTCTTCACTGGTTGAATCCATTGTGCAATAAGGCGGTTCCGTAGTCATTAGATTACGAATTTTCACAAGTCCTAATCGTTTTAGAGTGCGATCTGTGCCGACAAAATCCCGCACGAAGCGGTTAATTGGATGTGCCAGAATAGTATCAGGCGTGTCGTATTGTACGAGCCGCCCCTCACGCATGATGGCGATGCGATCCCCCATTTTGATTGCTTCATCAATATCGTGGGTCACGAAGATAATTGTTTTTCCCACACGCTCTTGAATTTGTAGGAATTCCGCTTGCAGAACTTCTCGTGTAATCGGATCAACTGCCCCAAACGGCTCATCCATCAACATAATGGGAGGATCAGCCCCCAGGGCACGCGCAACGCCAACACGCTGTTGTTGCCCACCGGATAGCTGACGCGGAAATTTGTCCCGGGTGATGTCTGGATCAAGACCGACAAGATCAAGCAATTCGTCTACCCGCTTCTGTATGCGGTCAGTGTCCCAACGTAATAACTTGGGTACAATGGCGATATTATCAGAGACGGTCATATGTGGCAGTAACCCGATCTGCTGAATGGCGTATCCAATCTGCCGTCTTAATTCTTCCACTGGTAACTCGTTATTGGGTTGTCCATCGATAAGTATTTCACCACTGGTGATGCTGATAAGGCGGTTAATCATCCGCATGGAGGTGGTTTTCCCACAACCAGACGGACCAATCAAAACACATATTTCACCTTCATGCACCTGTAAATTCAGACTATCAACTGCACGAAAACCATTAGGATATTGCTTGACAACATTTTTGAATTCGATCATATTTTTCTCCGTATCATGCAGTGTTAAAGTTATTGACGTTGGATACCCGGCGAGGTGAGTAATCCTTCAAGTAGTTGCATCAGTGCATCCAATACAATTGCTAATACAACAGCAGGGATCGCACCGAGCAGAATAAGGTCTACTGAAGTGGTATTGACACCTAGCAATATAAAATCACCTAACGCACCTGCACCAATAATTGAAGCAACCGCCGCAATTCCAACCAGAGAAATTCCTGCATTGCGAATACCCGCCATAATTATTGGAAACGCCAACGGGAGTTCGATCTGGAAGAAGATCTGGCGCGGTGTCATACCCATGCCTCGCCCTGAGTCAATGATGGCAGGGTCTACGTTGCGAAGTCCAGTATATGTATTGCGGACTAGTGGCAATAGTGAATACAACGTTAGTGCAATAATAGCCGGTGCAGTTCCAATCCCTGAAACACCCAGATCACGGATAGTCAGATCTTCCAACGTTTCACCATCAATGACCTGCCCCGCACCGTTGATGAGCAGTATGGTTAAGGTGAACGTGGCTACTGCCAGAATGGTATAACGCATCACTCGTAGCCATCCGATAGCATGTGCCCGGTCCAGACTACGATCCAGTGCGAGCATAGCGACGACAATGGCATACGCAATACCGACCAGCAATAAGATTTGGCTAAGATCGGAATCCACAAATACGCTCATGACTGCTTCGAACCCAAAAGTGATGCCCATAATAAGCAATAGTCCGACCGGTATAGTCAGCAATATGAAGGATGTGATGATTGTCCAGGGGCGTATTGCAGATGGAAGAAAGGTCTGGATACGTCCTAATATGAAAAATGCAGCTACAGCTATAAGAAGACTAATAATAAAGAATTGAAAAACGTCGGTAAACGAACGATCTCCAAGACGTGCCAACGGAACTAATAGCACACCAAATAGAGCCAAACTAGGCACAGTTTGAATAATTCCCACGGCATAAAGGATAATGTCTTCCATGCGCTCATCACGAGCCGCCCATAGCCCTAAGGCAATACCAATAACTAGCCCAGCCGCCAGTGCAACAAGCACAAATACAAAATGTTCGACGAATCGCTGCCCAAGTGTTGCGCCACGGCTTTCAAACTCGACCATCACAGAATAGATGTCAAGTTCGCCGTTTACAAGAATAAATACGCTCAAGGCAATTCCAAAAGAACTAGCGAGTAGACGCTGTAATGTACCTGCCTTTTCAGCGACTAAATCTCGAAGTCCACCAAAGAGCACAATGTACCCACCGAGTAAGCCAACAGCAATTGCGCTTGATGTAAAGATGCGCGGGTTGCTGATTTGTGTACCTTCTTCGAATAATGTTTCAGCACCATCCAGTAGGTCAATCGCCGCATTTGCAGGTAATAAGAGGGTCAGGAAAATTAATAGATTGCCAGTGATAACCAATGCCCAGGCACGTCGTGCTCGATCAGATTGAAATGCGATAATGAGCGGCACAAGCGCCAGTATAAACAGAGCAATATAGCGTAGGTCGCCTTGTATCTCGAAAAGGTTGACCGTAATACCCGAGGCTAGGCGGTTTGGTTTAATTTCTAATAAGGGCAAAAAGAAAAACCCAAATGCAGCGATAAGGCTCCCTAAAATTGATATGCGGTTGCTAATGGCACTACCTCCAATCATACAAGAATGCGTGTATAATTTACTTAGCTATCATGGCAGAAGGTCGGAGATCTCCGACCTTCTGTGTTTTTAGGTTATCCGCTAAAGGTGTCCGTATGTATATATCAGGCACCTCCCAGGGCTTAACCGTCGATGAAACCCAGTTCTGCCAACCATGATTGTGCGACATCTGCCGGATTTTCACCGTCAACCTCAACACGCGCATTCAGGGATTGCAAGGTTACGTTATCCAGTGCGCGGAAAATCGGGTTCAAGATACCGGCAATTTCTGGATTGGCACGGATAACTTCACCACGGAACACCGGGGTTGGGGCATAAACGGGCTGGGCACCGAAGGGATCTTCCAAGACAACAAAATCATATGCTTGAAGCGCGCCATCAGTTGCATATGCCATTGCCATGTTAACGCCATTCGAACCTTCATTCAGTGCTTGTTCGGTCTGGGCTGGCGTACCAGCGGCGATGATGAGCAACTGATCTTCAGTCAGGTCAAAACCGTAGGTTTGCTCAAAGGCGGCAATACCGTCAGGACGCTGAGCGAATTCATCACCGGTTGCCATATAGACTTCGCCACCGGAGTTTACATAGTCGGCTAGGTCCAGCGCGGTGAAGAGATTATTTTCTTCAGCAAATGCACGGGTTACTGCGAACGCATAAGTGTTGTTCGCAGGAGTGGGTTCCAGCCAGATGAGGTCATTGAGAACTGCATCATAGGAACTGACCAATGCATACCCGAGTTCGCGCTCACCATAAGCATTTTCAGGGATGTTTGTCCAGTCAACATCATTGAAGTAATTGTAGAGTGCTGTTCCTGTATACTCAGCATACACGTCGATCTCACCATTGACGAGCGCATCGCGGTTTACCTGTGTACTTCCCAGGTTAGTACGATCCTCAACTGCATAGCCAGCATCTTCCAGAGCGGTAAGAATGATCTGTCCGAGAACGATCTGTTCGGTGAATTGTTTGGAACCGACGCGAATAGGATCGTCATCCTGTGCGGCAATGGTTGCACCAAATGCACCCATTGCTAGGATAACGACAAATAGAAGAGAAAGTGCTTTACGCATGTTATACTCCTGTATTAATTATAAAAAAGGATGCTACTTTCGGCACAATCAATATAGTTAATAAAGTTGTGCCGATGACAGCCAAAGCAAAAATAAGGTGTCACTTCTAACCGCGAAATGATCCTCAATTCAAAATATACGCAAACGCTTTGTGGCTTACGCCGGGGAAGCTATAACGAAACATCGTGTGGCGTTTGTTTTTAAACCCCGTTCCACACGAAAAAGGTGTCAGCAAATCTATATGTTGTCTAGAGACAATTTGTTGCTTCGACTAGTGAGTATAGCGGAAATTGACACTATAACAAGGAAAACTCCGTTAAAGTAGCGTTAGAGTGGCTTAATTCGCGAGATACTGAACCCTAAACGAGAAGTTTTATGTCATATGCCTGTTGCAATAATCCTTTGATGAGACGATAATCTTACTGCGCATAGCGATGGGCATAGTCACGAATTGTTTCTGTCAGTTCCGCTTCATCTTTCGACATTACTGTCTGGTAGCGAAGTGTGCTACGAGCAATCCCAATCAGGTCGCAGGCGTGACGCTGTGACATCTTATGGGCTTCTTTCAGTTAGGATACTGCCCCTCGTTTGTAAGCTACCCGCACTACTTTTTTGATAGTAGATCCTTCAAGGCATCAATGTCTAATACTTGCTCAGCCACAATACGCTTTAAGCGTCGATTTTCATCTTCCTGTATATCGAGTGGATGCATTCAACAACGCCACTTTACGATGAGATTTTTCTATCGTCCACTATAGCGTGTCAAGGTCAAACCGCGGCAGCCCCGTTTGGGTCGTCAGTCCAAACGAACTGATAAGATAATTTATGTAAATATCGAGCAATTCTTAATCGTTCATGTGCGTAGTCTACCTCATTTTGAGGTGCTCTGTGCGTAACGTCAGTGACTCATCATGTTTAACATTATATATGTGATGCTGATGATAGGGGAAGTACAATTAGAATTATGTTATATATATACATGCGCACCCACCACCATCGCCATCCAATTGTTGACGAGCAGGCTCTGCTCACCTATCTCAACCAACTCCTCTTTGTCTGGCATGGAGGTGTAACACCTAGACGAGTAGATCAAATTGCAATAAGTGGCACACAGGTTACTAATTCAGCTTATGTGTACCTGAAGAGCATCAAACTCACCTCGCTATCCTATGCTCAACGGGTAAGTTTGGCATGTGGAGTTGTTGTCTTTCACACATATTGGAACAAGTAGTATAATATTCAAAAGCGCTCTATCTCAGATGAGATAGAGCGCTGTGTTTTAACTGGTTTTACGGCTCCGGC
>DAOTXB010000301.1:0-4829 GCA_034435575.1 Anaerolineae bacterium | reverse complement strand
AGAAGAATCCCGTGATTGGACTTCTGCAACTGACGTAGGACGAGCGGTTTGTGCCTTACTAAAATCAACAAATTTACGTTACGGGTTATACAACGTCGCTTCACAACAGGTGATTACAACCCGAGCATTAGCAGAGATGATTGCATCTCAGATCTTAGACACGCAAATAACTATTTCAGCAAACGATGACACAGCACCGCAACTAACACGTCAAGGTTACCTCAGCCACCAACGATTATTAGACGATACAGGATTTGACTCGTGGACACCCCTAAACGAGGGAGTCACGCAGGTCATCGAACATTATCGTGATTTAGAGGCAGTAAGATGACCTTGCGAGTTATTCTGGCGGGATTAGGTGTGCGTGGCACATACTGGGCGGATGTCATTACGCGCTCAGAACGCGCCGAAATCGTCGCATATGCTGATCCAAACCCGGAGATGTTACAAAGAGCAGTTGAGCGCTTTGGCGGCTACCCTACGTTTTCATCTGCGGAGGATGCACTAGTGCAGATGGATGATGTCGGTGCATTAGTGTTAGCCAATCCTCCTATTGGTAGAGAAAGTCAGGTACGCGCCGCCGTTGAGCGTGGTATTCCGATGTTGATTGAAAAACCATTGGCGCTAGATATGGCAGAAGCCGCCCATCTGGTAGCAATTGCAGAAACCGCTGATGTCCCCTTGATGGTGGGCTTAAACTTCCGTTATTTACCAGTCACGCAGGCAACGATGAAACTCATCAGTGATGACACCATCGGACAACCAGCGTTTGCCCGCTTTACCTATGAACGATACCGCGATGGTAATCGTCCAGACCTTAATAAATACCCGTTAACGATGGATCATCCCATGTTATGGGAGCAAACAATTCATCATTATGATTTGATGCGCTATATCTATCAAAATGAACCGGTTCATATTCAGTGCCAAACGTGGAACCCTGCCTGGAGTATGTATGAACATGATCCAAATGTCGCCGCCATTATTACATTTGACGATGGCATGATCGTGAATTATCAGGGGACTTGGCAAAGCAATTGGCAAAAACCTCACTTTGAATGGCGTACCGAATGTAGCGGGGGGGTGATTTCCCAAAAAGAACAATTCGGCGCTTTATTCTTTGCCCAGCATGGTGATGACGATCTAACCCAAATTGACTTACCTGAACACGAAATCTGGGTCTCCGAAACTATCGGACTATTTGAAGCCTTTGTTGCCACCTGCTTAGACAATGCACCATTGCAGTGTAGCGGACGCGACCATCTTCAATCATTAGCCATGCTAGAAGCAAGTATTCGTTCAAGTAGAGAAGGACAGGGGGTCACTATTGATGAAATATTACAGGAAATCTCCCAATAACCTGTATCAATAGATGACCCAAGGTTAATCAGGTCCTTCCCACAACAATTATATGTGGGAAATATATTCTTCAACATTAAGGTAACAATAAGGAGGTGTATTGAAAACATATACATTAATCATTTGTACCACATCCATAAGGATACCTTCCAACAAAACGTGTAACAGCTTAGAAGGAGCAACAATATGAGAAACACTTTACCCGGAAAACGCACAATGATCACCCTAGTAATAATGGTGATGGCGCTAGTACCACTCGTAATTAGTGCACAAGCACCCGAAGCGAGTGAATCAACACTTGTGATTGCACAGAGCGTTGATGTTGATGGTTGGGAGCCATCAGAAGTCAACTCTCGTGCAGAAGCGAATATTTTTGGACACATGTTCGCAACATTATATGAAATTTCCGAAGACGGTAGCCTGCAACCGTATCTGGCAAATGACGTTACCACCAACGAAGATGGTACAGAAATTACCTGGACCCTTAACGAAGGTTTAACATGCCACGATGGTGAACCACTCACAGCAGAAGATGTTGCTTATACATTCAACCGTGCTGGTGACGACGAAAACGGATTTACCGGCAACACCGCTGGTTTCGTCTTTGACTCCGCCGGTTTCATCAGTGCAGAAGCAGTCAGTGAACTGGAAGTGACCATTTTCGTTGAACAGTTCCAGTCCATTAACCTCGGTCTACTTTCCGAAGTCTATATTCACTGTAAAGACTCCTACGAAGCCATGAGCCTGGAAGAAGCCGCACTGATGCCAATTGGTTCCGGTCCCTACTCTTTTGTTGAATGGGTCGCTGATTCATATGCATTGATCGAACGCGTAGAAGGCTTTGACCTGCGCGAGACTTTCTTCGACCAAATCGTATGGCGCGTCATTCCAGAAGCATCAACCCGTACAGCAGAACTGATCGCCGGTAACGTTGACATCATCTCTAACCTCGTACCCGATCAAATTCCGGCTGTAGAAGCAACCGACATTGCCGCAGTACAGGCTGTTCAAGGTACACGTCGTATGTATGTTGGTTTCCAGTTCAACCCCTTCTTTGAAGGCGAACCTGGATTTGCTGAAATTCAAGATCCGGCAGTACGTATCGCTATCCAGCATGCCGTTGATGTACCGACCATTTGCTCCACCCTGCTCGGTACAGATTGTACACGCGCATCCAGTATGGTGAACCCGCCGAACGACAACCCGAATCTCGAACCCTATCCATATGATCCAGAATTAGCAGGTCAATTACTGGATGAAGCGGGTTACCCGGCAAATGAAGACGGTGTACGTTTTGAAATCACCTTACAGGCTGGCGCAGGACGTTACCTGAATGATGTCAATGTCGTACAGGCAATTGGTCAGTATCTGACCGATGTCGGTGTTGTGACCAACGTAGAAATTTTGGACTGGAGTTCAGAATTTGTACCGGCGTTACGCCTCCACGAAGTTGGTCCGCTGTACTTTGTCGGTACCGGTGGTGGTACATGGAACGCGCAATACGACATGGCTGACCTTTCAGATCCAGTTGGCGCGACCAACTACACCGAATGGAGCAACCCGGAATGGTTCTCCCTCCGTGAAACACTGTTCGATCCTAGCTTAAGCCCGGAAGCCACACAGGACATCGTAAACACCATGCTTGAGGTCTTCTACAATGACCCACCATGGCTCCTGCTGTACTTCCAGCCAGATTTCTATGGCGTAAGCAACCGTATCGATTGGAATGCACGTCGTGACGAGCAAATCATCGCTTATAACGCGAGATTAGCTGAATAAGATCGACCAACAGCCATAGGGGAAACGAAAAATCTTCCCCTATGGTTTTGTAATGTGGCTTGCTCTTTGCTAAGAAGAGTGGGCAAAAGTACAGGTGGGCCATATCAAATTGGCTCACCCGAACTGTACCTAAAATGAAATCATCATTTATCTGAAAACCACGAACTTCTCAACTGTTATTATCACCAAAGGCATGTCATGGGCACTTATCTAGTCCGGCGTTTGCTACAAACAGGGATCGTAATGATTGGGGTAACGTTATTATCGTTCATTACCCTGCAATTATCCGGTGATCCAACCTACCTGTATGTCAGTGAGCGTGCTACTGAACAAGAAGTTATAGAAACCAGACAGGCACTTGGTTTTGACCGTCCTTTACCAGAACAATATTTAAGCTATATGGGTCGTCTGGTACAAGGAGATTTTGGCACATCCCTCCGTGCGCGTAGACCAGCCATTGATTTAGTGATGGAACGTCTTCCGGCAACGATTGAATTGACAATCATGGCGATGTTGATCGCTACAATATTCTCAATACCGATTGGCATAATCTCTGCGATGAGGCGGGGAACGGCTGTTGATGGCAGTATGATGTTATTAGCCATGTTCGGGCAATCGATACCAAACTTTTGGCTCGGTTTGATGTTAATCATATTTGTAGGGCTGGAGCTCCAATGGCTACCTATTTCGGGTCATGTCCCATTACTTGAACCTTTACTAGATGGCGACCTCCAGACGGCGGGTACAAACTTTCCCGAGGCGATCAGACATTTGTTAATGCCAGCAATCACCGTCGGTGTATTTTCACTCTCGCGTAATGCACGCCTTGTGCGGTCAGCCATGCTAGAGGTACTCTCACAGGATTACATACGGACAGCACGCGCCAAAGGGCTAAGACAATTTACCGTTATTATCCGCCATGCGTTTAGAAATGCGCTTATCCCAATTGTGACTATTCTAGGCTTGGAGTTTGGCTTCTTACTCAGTGGTGTTGTCGTAGCAGAGACGATATTTTCCTGGCCCGGTGTAGGACGGCTCGTATTTGACGCAATTAATCAGCGTAATATTCCGGTAGTTCAGGCATCAGTGATTATATTCTCGCTGGTATTCGTTTTTCTTAACCTGATGGTTGACTTATTATATGCACAACTAGATCCACGTATCCGGTTAGGATAAAGGGGACAAACATGACAGAAAAAACCGGTCAATTACCGGGCATCACCCCCAGTGAGGGTGACATCATCTCATTAGGTGAAACCACTCTAATACAAGCCCCCTCCTCATGGAAACGTGCGCGATCTAGTTTGATACGTGCGCGTTGGCCCGTAGTCGGGTTGATTATCCTGACATTTATGTGCGTTCTCGCGGTCATAGGTCCTGAAATTGCGCCCAAAGACCCAAATCGCGCAACATTGATCGCCAGATTGATGGCTCCGTTTACTGAGGATGAAGATGGCAATATTGAATTTATCCTAGGTACGGATGGCTTAGGGCGTGATGTATTATCGCGCTTGATCTATGGTGCAAGAGTTTCTGTGTCCGTCGGCTTTGTTGCAGTTGTTATTGGCGGACTGATCGGCACAATGCTCGGTCTGATTGGTGGCTATACAGGTGGCATTGTGGATGATGTCATTATGCGATTGGCGGATATTCAATTGGCATTTCCGTTCATCCTATTAGCTATCATGGTC
>DAOTXB010000300.1:0-8049 GCA_034435575.1 Anaerolineae bacterium | reverse complement strand
TATGGTAGCACGGGCGTTCTAAGCCAGTCAAGCAGTGGCTAAACACAAAAAACGGGCATCCATTATCGGATACCCGTCTGTGTTGATATAGAAATTGATGTTGACGATTAGTCGCCAGCGGCGGGGGCTACGTCATCTACCGGAGGCAGTACGTCGGGCCATACGGATGCACCGTGTTCGTAAGCGTCGATGCCGATTTCGTCCGCGGTTGTTGGCATGCGGAGTAGACCAACTGCTTTGATCGCGGCGAAGACGATAACACTGGTAACGGATGTCCATGCGGCGATGCCGACGATGCCGACGACCTGAGAGACGAGCAAATCTGCACTACCGCCCATGAGCAGACCGTAATTCTCGCCTGCTAAGCCTTCTACACCGAGGAAGCCGATAGCGATCACACCGAGGGCACCACAGGCACCGTGTACGGAGAATGCGCCAACTGCATCATCAATCTTGAGTGATTCGATCACGCTAACGGAGATCACGACGACCACACCGGAAGCCACACCGACGATGAGACCACCCAGCGGGTTCACGAAGGCACAACCTGCGGTGATACCGACCAGACCAGCCAGCGAACCGTTGAGGATAAAGGAGAGGTCCCATTTACCCGTACGGAAGTATTGGAATGCCATCGCCGACAGAGCCGCCGCACATGCCGCTAGTGTGGTGTTGACCGCGACCAGACCGAGCGCGTTAACATCGCTCGCCGCCAGTGTAGAACCAACGTTGAAGCCATACCAACCGAACCACAGGATGAATGTACCCAGGGTTGCAAGGAACATATTGTGTGGTTTTGGCGGGCTACCAAATTCACGCCCAACACGCGGACCAACCATCATCGCGCCGATCAAACCGACGATACCACCGGTCATGTGTACGATACCGGAGCCAGCGAAGTCAAGGAAACCCTGATCGGCGATCCAGCCACCACCCCATGTCCAGAAAACAACGACGGGATAAATGATCGCACCGAGCGCCGCACTGTAAAGCAGTTTACCTTTGAAATCTGTACGTTCTGCCATAGCACCAGTCGCGATGGTCGCGGCGGCACCAGCAAATGCAAATTGGAAGAAGAAGTCGATAAATGTTGCGCCATCGCCTTCACCCGTGCCGTCGATCCCGCCTAATGCGAGGTCAATGCCGGGGATTACAAGGCTATTTTCGGTACTGCCATAGGCGATACCGTAGCCTACAATAAAGAAGAGTATACCCGTAACACAGGCATCCATGAAATTCTCCGCCATGGAGTTCACAACACCCGTCTGCTGGATCATACCGCCTTCTAGCATGGCGAAACCCGCCTGCATAAAGAAGACGAGGAAACCAGCTAATAACATCCAGGTCATATCGAGGTTGAATTGTACCTCTTCGGCGGTCAGTGGTGCTTCTACGACTGCTGTTGTATCTTCTGCCGGAACTTCTTCACCACCATCCTGTGCGAATGCGCCTGTGCTCATCACAAACAGGAATAGTGTGGCAACTCCGATTGAAATTAAGCGTCTCCAAGTTTTGTTCCATTTCAACATAAGGTGTTTTCTCCCTCGCTAGTTTATTGCGATTTTTATCAGTGACGTTAGGCAGTTTACAATTCCTGAGTACGCATCACCCCGTAAACATCCACTAAAGATTTCCATTATGTTTTATAAGATTCCCACAACCGCCTTGGTGTTTTCTACCAAACCCTGCCGTTTATGTATTTTGACGGAGTTACTTGTTAAACCTCACAAGGATGTCTGAGTGAATTTAGTCATGTTGCACACCGAGAAAAATCTATTGGGGAAAATTCGATCAAATTTCATCGTAAATTAGCGATTTACTCATCTTTCACTCATGTTTATCTTGATTACGAATGTTTTTGCAAGGGATTCATTCACGGATTGCAACATTCGCCTTAGTGTTTTTGTACAATTTGACGGACACTTACGTTGTTATGCTGGCAAAACGCCTGTTAATTTTTGATAGAGCGCTGAGAGATATGTGCCCGAATCGCACAATTTGGTGGAATTAAACGAAGCGATGCAGAAAATAACCAATCGAAAAGAACACTTTTTTCACGTTGCTATGCCCTGTTTATATACAGATGCTACAATGCGGGTGATTATGACCAGACCAAACAGGTGAAAGCGAGCAAGCGCACCATGCAGACTCAAACAATACATGCCAACGGGTTGGACTTTGCCTATTATGAATCCGGTAGTGGTGATCGACTGGTGATGTGTTTGCACGGCTTTCCTGATACCGCCGATACATGGTCAGCGCTGATGCCCGCACTCGCAAACGCAGGCTATCGTGTTATTGCACCGTTTATGCGCGGGTATCCACCCACCGATATTTCAGAGGACGCACAATATGGCGTGCATCATCTCGCGCAGGATGTAATCAGCCTTATCGAAGCCTTCGGCGCGGAATCGGCGATTGTGATCGGGCATGATTGGGGCGCGTTGACCGCTTATGCCGCCGCCGCGCTCGCACCGGAACGCATCAGCCAATTGGTGACAGTGGCTATACCGCACCCGCGCACCCTCCGTTTTAACTTGAAAACGATCTTGAAAGCCCGCCATTTTCTTACCTTCCAACTACGAGGCATGACGATCAACTGGATGAAGCGCAATAACTTCGCGGCTTTGGAGACGATCTATCGACGGTGGTCACCCAATTGGAAATTTACAGAAGCGGACATCGCTCCTGTGCGGGAATCATTGGCACAACCCGGCGGTGTAGAGGGTGCGCTCGGATATTACTGGTCGATGATCCGTGAACGACAGAACCCCGACATCCATCGCTTGACGGCAAGTAAAACGGCTGTGCCGACACTGGCGATTTTCGGTGACGCAGACGGCGCGTTAAGTATGGATGCGCTCGAATACACACATAAAGCCTTTACCGATGATTATCAACAGGTGGTGTTGCCGGATGTTGGTCACTTTTTGCATCGCGAAGTCCCTGACCACTTTGCAGAGTTGGTGTTAAACTTCATCAACTGATTATTGCGTACCCATTATGGATTGATTATGCGCTTTAAAGATGAAACTGAAGCCATCACATATGTATTTGAATCGCTCGCCTCAACCAATTGGCGCGGGCGTGGATTAGATGAAGACACCCGTGATACCACGCCAACCCAACGTTTGCTGGCGGCATTGTCATTGCCCGATAAAAAGCTGGAATATGTTGTTGTCACTGGCAGTAAAGGTAAAGGTTCGGTCAGTGCGATGACCGCGCATCTGCTCAAGTCGCTCGGTCATAAGGTTGGGTTGGTTACTAGCCCACACCTGACCACCTATCGGCAACGCTTCAGAATCAATGGGCGTATGATTACCGAATCCAGCCTACTGCGTCTGATCGAACAACTCGCGCCCACCATCGACAGGATTATCGCGTCACTAAATCCGGGACAGTACCTTAGCCCACAGGGGATTTTCCTCGCTGTGGCGCTCAACTGGTTCAAAGAACAAAATGTCGATGCCGCGGTTATTGAGGTCGGGCGTGGGGGCAGATTTGACGATAATGCACTCGTCCCCAATATGCTATCGTTATTTACACCCATTTTGCTGGAACACACGCGTTACCTCGGCAATAGTGTAGAACGGATCGCATGGCACAAGGCGGGCATCATCAAACCGGATAGCTATGCTTATAGCCTGCCACAGACACCAGCAGTGATGGATGTGATCCGTCAAGAAGCCGAAGCGAAAAATGCCACACTCGAATGGCTCGCGCCGATGGACATGGGGCAATATATCGCGGATACAGACAATGGTCTGCGTGTTAGCTTCGGGCGCTACGGGGAAATTGACCTTCCTTTATATGGTCGTTATGAAATTGACAACGCCTCACTAGCAGTATGGGCGACGGGTAATGTGCATAATCGCTTAAACCTGAAGCCGCGCATCCCGCATAGTTCTGAGGATTATGTCAAGCGCATCCGTAAAGGGTTAGCCACAGTGACATGGCCCGGACGTGCCCAGAAGATGCAAGACACGCCCACCGTGTTTGTGGACGGCGCGATTAATGTACAGTCGGCACAATCCTACATCACCAGCCTGAAAAATCGATTGACCGATCCAGTGATTCTGGTGTTGGCGGTGCCGACAGACCGTGATATGGAGGGAGTGTATCGTGTGTTCGCGCCCATCGCCAAAACGCTTATCATCACCCGAACCGAGCGCAATATCACCATCAATTTCCCTGATGAAGCCAGCGCCCGCCCGATTGCCGAGCAATACTATGCTGATGTGATATATGCTGATACTGTCGCGGAGGCGCTCAACATCGCCCGTGATAAAGCTGGAGGGGCAGGCACAGTAGTGATGAGCCTCGCACAACCCGCCATCGGTGATTTGATGCATGCCTATGACCTGCTCTATGAGCAAATTTAGACAGATAAATCTGGATATGCCACAAAAAAGAGCGACAGCCTGGACTATCGCTCTTACAATTCTTATTTTAGGGGCAATTCAGCCGATTAATCACCCAAGTCGTATAAATTGAAGGTACGCATGACCAGATCGCTGGCAGAGATGTCGTTGAATAGTAATTCGGTCACTGTCCCGTCAGGATTGGGTCCCACGTTGATCTGATAGGCGTATTCACTCCCTGCCGCCAACACCCAGAATTCAACCTGACAGGTCGTGCTTTCCACCAATAGCGTATTGGTTGATGGCGCGGTTGTCGGTAGATCGGTCTGTGAAATTACCAATCCCAGATACCCATCGCCCTTCCCGTCAACACAGTAGGCATCCATCCTCGGTGCGCCGGCTTCATCAAAGCCCGGATACAGTACAACGTCTGTACGGTCACCCGAATTTGGATTTAAGCGTGCGTCTGTAGGTGTCGTCGCTTGTTGAGCGCTAGGAGGTGTCTCCGTCACTTGACGCGATATAATGACGGTTAAGGTGTAGGGACCGGATGAGGTGCCATATGAGTCAGCTTCGAAAACATAGTTCCCCGTCACCTGTGCGGTAAATGTGACAATTGAACTACGGAAGCTATTGCAAGTTGTGTAGCCGTCATCATTGCTAGCAACCTGTGTGCCGGATGGATCGTTGACCCGCAAGAGGGGGTCGAGTGTGCCATCGCTACAGACATGGGTTGCGGTCACTTGATCGCCTGCATTTAACGTCACATCATGCGTATTTGCAACACCATTTGTTACAACGCCATTAAACGTCAGTACATTGTTTACTGTGTTGGCAGTTCTATCGATAGTGAGGGTAAATTCGCCGTCTGGTCCTGCGTATGCATTGGCTTCAAAACGATAGGTACCGGCAACAAGTACGGAAAATTGGACAATTGAGCTACTAAAGCTGTTGCAAGGTGTGTAGCCATCATCATTATATGCAATCTGTGTGCCCGATGGATCATATACTCTTAGAAATGGATCAAGTATGCCGTCAGTACAAACTAGCGTTGCTTCAACAGTATCCCCAACATTCAAATCCATAGTAAATGATTGTGCATTACCGGGGGAAAGTATCCCACTAAACACAGTTGTTTCAGCCTGTGTTGCTCCGGCTGGGATGAATGTGATCATAAAGGCGATAATGGTTGTTAGGACGAGGGTCGTCTTAAGTGTAATATTCTGCATGAGAGTGTGCATCCTTGTAGGCTATGTTGTTCAGTGTGATAGCTAAATTGACTTATATATTTTAGCTTTATAACATTATTGTAATACAGATATTCTGTAATATTACTTAAGATTTCATAAAGAAAATACGAAAAAGGGAGTTACTATGCTAGTAACCCCCTGCGATGATTTGTAACGTGGGTTGTGTAAATTTAGGGCTATTTTTGTGCTTTGCCGAGTGCTACCTCGCCGGATTGTCCATTGATGAGTGCCGGACGCAAATCGCCATCTTCTTCAAGAATGGTGGCGCTCCACACAGGCAGGAGCATCAAACGAAAGTTCATATGCTTCACCTGAGAGAACACGTTGGTGCGTGTACTCCCGATGTTATCCGCACCGTGTTTTTCCTTCATGATGCCGCCAACGATGTCCCGCGCTTGTAACGATGCCTTATCAAAATCCATGCTATACAGCTCTGCGGGGACTTTTGCCAGCAATTTGGGCGAATAGGCAACAGCATGGCTCAGGGTAAATTTGCCCAGTTTTCGTGTGAGCGCGGGCGCGGGTGAGTCTACTGCACAGACCAGCACATTATTGATGCCGTCCGGTATCATGATCGTCTCGTAACCGGACTGCACAGTCGAATTTTGGGCGGAGTCACGACTGTTACCAACCCCGACATTATCGCGGATTGTCGTCTTGCGAATGTCCAGCGCGACATCAAACACCCAGAAGGGTAAAAATATCGGCGTTAATTGCACACGATCCACCCGATTATTAGCAAACCAGCCCTTCATCTTTTCTGACCAGCTACCGAGCTTTTGCTCAAGCGCCTGCATCGCATCCTCTCGACGGATACCAAACTGCACCACACCATCCGGTTGTTGGAAAGTATCCAGCGCGTCACGCTCAAAGATATGCTGTGAGCCACAAAACGGGCATTGATCGGACATTTTACGGGCGGGAATAGTGCGTTTCGCGCCACAGCTATCACACTCAAGGAAGTGCTCACCGGTCTTCCACACAATCGCCTTATATCGCCGTTTGAGGAGCGCCTGTGTGAGACCGCCAATGTTGTGTTGTTGTCGGCTGACTGCTTCCACATGCCCGCACGTATCACACACCGTATTGCCACTGATGGGATCAACCGCCATTTCTGTGGAACCACATTGCGAACAGCGCACGTTTTGCGTATGCAAACTCACTGCACCGCCGGATTGCTGAATATTTGCCGCCGCGTGGGGGTCATTCTGCCCATCCACAACCGACGCATCTAGCTCACCGCGTAAGATCATCAATTCACGCAGGGCTTCCATATGAGTCGGGTCATAGGCGAGGATGGTCGTCAAATGTTCCTCTTTGACCTTCGGATCATCAGAAATATAGGCAATCCAGAGATGCGGATCAAGAAAATCCTTTTGATTTTCCAACGAACGCCGAAAGGCTTTTAGTGCCTCGTCCCACTTTTCTTGGCGTACACAGTCGATTCCTGTATCGAACGCCACCCGCGCCCACCGTTCAATCTCCCCTCGTGTGGTGATGCGATAAGTGGGTGTGATATTGCGCCTACGCAGAGCCTCCGCTATGGGAGATGATTTTTTGCGCTCCGGTTGGGGCGATACCACGCTACCATCTGCATCACGCAATACATAGCCACACACGCCACATGCCATACGCGCATCATCAATCACAAAGGATTTCGCCTCACCACAATGTGGGCAGGTTTTTGGAATTAAAGATTTGAGCTTATGATTCACGGCAGTTTGTCCTTCTAGCTATCGTTTGTCTACATACCTTAATCATACGATGCAAATTGCCTATGAAACATAAAAAAGTAAATTCGGGCAATTGATTGCCCTGTAGATTACTATATTCAAACCGCCTTATAACAAGATACCAGCACAAACCGCGCATTAACTCAGTAGAATAAAGATATGTAACAGTATGGTAAGGCAAGACAAGGACGACGGTATGATCGATTTTGACTCAACGCGTTATGTAAAAGTGCCCCGAGGCGACGCTCTGGCGATATTGTCTCAGGCAAAAATGGAGCCGGATGATTTTACCGCGCATCGTGATGGCAGTTATACCGCCCGCTACCTGCGTGATCGTTCTACGACCTTGCAAACCCTCGGTATCGAAGAGCGGATTGAAAAGGTTGATCCACGCGTCGCCATTTTTAAGCGCCCCAGCGAAGCACTTGACCGCGGGCGTTATGTGACGTTGCGGTTTGCCGTCGCCAAAGCCAACAAAATTGGGTTAACGGAAACCATCATCCAAAAAATTAACCCAAAACCAGAAGCGGAAGTGACCCAATTCCGCAAAAAGGACAAGGCGGTGCTGGATATGCTAAAACGGGTGACCGAAAATATGCAACAATTGGTCGACTATGCTCAGGAACTCGCTAAAGATTACCCCGATCATGACCATATGGACGTGGTGTTGGGCGAAGTTGAAGCACAGATTGAATTATTGCGCGA
>DAOTXB010000299.1:0-7357 GCA_034435575.1 Anaerolineae bacterium | reverse complement strand
TTATTGAGTAATAAACGTGTTAAACATGCCCCCACCCCGACATTATGTCTATAGATTTGATTACGCAATTCAGCATAAGTTTCACGATGATCGTGGTAGACAATCGCCCCTGGCTCATAGGCAATCTGATAACTACGCATAGCAACTTCAAAATATGCGGCGAGATCTTCTCCGCTTAGTGTTGCACTTCCTAGACCAAGTGCGGTATCAAAACCCCCTATTTGCTCTAAAAAGGTGCGCTTAAACGCCATATTGATTCCTGCGCCGTGTAGTGCAGAGTGGGCTAGGGCACATAACGGGCTAGATGTCATATTCATAAGATTTCGGGTGAATTGTACGGTTTGTCCGCGCTGACGCTGGTACCAGATTTGTGAGGGGGTTTCGAGTTCTGCTGGTAAAGTCAGACCAGAGACACACATCACATCATCCCGTCCATTAAAACCACGCAGAACCTCTAATAACCAATTTCGATCAACAATCGCGTCATCATCTGTAAACGCGATAATATCTCCAATTGCTACTTCTAGACCTTTATTGCGTGCCTGTGATAAACCTAGTGTTTCTTCACGCACATAATGTACATCGGGAAACATCGAATTCACGAGCTTGAAAGTAATATCATCATCCGGTGCATTATCAATCACAATAATCTCAAAAACCGGATAATCAAGCATTTCCAGCGATCTCAAACATCGCACCAACTTTTCTGGGCGACTACGTGTGCAAACAACTACACTCATCATTGGTGCGTCGATTTTGAGTTGTACTCGTTGTTGAATATGTGTTGGTTTGCCCCGTCGTGGTAACCCCATAGGTGTCAGTGTAGCGATTGTGGGCAATGCAAAGATTTCTAATTGCTTGTTGATATTTTCCGACAGTTTTTCCCATATGATTGAAGCAACTTGTCTAGGCTCAATCTGAAATTCATCGGTTTCTAGTTCAATAAATCCCATAGGGTCATCATACATACGGACTAGTAATAAACCGTGCTGATAGTGTTGACCATTTGATAGATCGATCAAGACAACGCAGGGTATGGGTTTAGCAATATCAACTTCAAGAAGAATGACAGGCGCTGGTGTTGATTGCGAAGATGTATGCGTATATTGCACCGGCAAACTTGCCGACATTGAATTCTCCATATTGGGCTCCTGCGTACTCATGCATGCCAGCATGAGCGCTGTGGTGTGAGTTATTTGTAATGTAATAATTAGGTTAGGAATTGGCAAGGTTTCATTTCAGCAAACATAACATATTCCACAGCCGAAGTTAACGATTATTGCAGTTTTTTCAGAATTAAATCAGAGAATATTTACCCGCTTGGGAAACTGTTTACCCACTTCATAGATTACTGATTATTACGCATTGTCTGTCATTTGTGACATTCTACACAACTTTCACAATTCACCATGAAATAACAGGACTCTGGTACTATTTCCTAAGAACGTAAAAAGCCTCGAAATTTTTTCGTAAAACCTATTACAAAACATATTCAAACGCTTTTATATGGGTTAAGGTGTATTCGTGCTTATTTCATATATTAACGGCTAACTTTCATAGTGTAATACTTACTATAATAGTTGCTGAAAATTAGTTGCTCGGAGTTCGGATTTATTCCGGGGGGATGTGTCTATGATTTACAAACGAATTTTGCCTCTTTTCCTACTTATCGTGTTTGTTGCCATTAGTCTTGGTATTATGCGTAGTACGGCACAAGCGGCTGTCATTGCTCAAATTAACTTCCAAGCTGATCCCGCCACAGTTCTCCCTGCTGGTTGGGATTTTGATCTTGGTGAAGCCTATGCACCTCGAGTGAATGGTGATACCTATGGCTGGGTATTAGAAGGGACAGCCACGCCCTTTGACAACACTGCTCTTGCGCGTAATCGCACACCCTTGAACAATGTCTTACAAGACACACTCGTTCATATGGCACCTACGTTCACACCTTCTCCCGCTGTCTCATGGGAATATGCGATTGCAAACGGAACCTATACTGTAACTGTTAGCGTAGGTGATCCGAATAACATAAGTTCTGCCCCACCAAACATTGATGCAGAACACACCATAAACGCTGAAGGTGTGCCAATCATTAGCAACTTTATAAATTCACCTGTAGAAACTCATCGTGAACGTTCTGCCGTTGTTACCGTTGCTGACGGTATTTTGACTCTGGACTCTATCGGTGGTACCAACACGAAGATCAACTATGTCATCATTGAAGACTTCGTCAATAGTGGTGTTTTAGAGGTATTAGCACTTTCTCCAGCGGATGGTGAAAGCAATGTAAATACAAGCCTAGGGGCAATCAATGTCTTCCAAATTAATGCGCCTACAGTTGGTGCTGAACTAGTAGATGCTACAGTAAATAGCACCTCAGTTTATCTATATCCGACTGCCGGAAATCCAGTCACTGATCGTGTACCTACTTCGTCCATTGGCGTTGGCGGTGATCGATTTAGCATTAACTTTACGCCTGCGGCACCTCTAAATGCCTTTACAAGCTATACATTTGTTATCACAAACGGTGTTCAAGATACCGCTGGCAATAACATGCAACCCTTTACGTCCACATTTACAACTGGCGCGACAACAATCCCACCTCCAACGGGAGTTTCATTCACTATAGCCCCATCTGGCGCGGCAACCAGTATGTTCGGTTACCCTAGCCTGGATGTTTGGAATAATCGGCTTTATGCGACGACAGGTGGCGACGGTATTCATCACTGGGCAATTGCCGCAGATGGCACCCTGAGTGATCAACGTAAAGTGCCTGGAATTGATGGACGCATTATCATTGGTATTGATTTTGATCCGGCAAGTACCGCAACAGCGCCCATTATCTGGGTATCGCATAACCGCCAACCAGCAAGCGATGCAGGACATTTCACCGGTGAAATTTCACGTCTCAGTGGGACAAATGTTGGCGGTGTCGGCGAAGCATGGACAAGAGATGATTATGTCGTTGGTCTACCCCGTTCGCGTGGTGACCATATGGTTAACAGCCTCCAAGTAGGACCTGATGGTGCATTATATGTCCTCGTAGGTGGTTTGAGCGCTATGGGTGAGGCATCTAGTGCGTGGGGCAATCAGCCGGAAGTTGCGCTGAGTGCCGCGTTAGTACGTGTTGACCATACTGCCATCACACCCGGTGTACCCGTCAACGTTCAAACTGATGTAACCTCAGGCGATAATCTTGATATTTTGTCGAACGGTATCCGGGTAGCCTACGGTCTTGGAGATACAAACTTACTTTATGATCCACAAGCCCCTGGAGCACCAGTTACCTTATATGCTACAGGTATACGCAACGCTTACGACCTTATCTTTCACAGCAATGGCGCGTTATATGTTCCAGCAAATGGTTCCGCTGGTGGTGGTGCATTAATCCCACAGATGCCAGCTGACCGTGCGTCGTTGGTACAATGCCAGAATCGTATTGACGGTGTATATGACAATACTGAACCGTTTGTAAATAATAATGGTGGACCACTACAAACTCAACATGATTACCTATTCCGTGTCGAAGCAGGTAACTACTATGGTCATCCCAATCCATCACGCTGTGAATGGATTCAAAATGGTGGTAATCCGACAGCAGCCATTGATTTTGGTCAGGTTGGTAACCACTATCCAGTAGGGACTTTGCCTGATCGCAATTGGGATCAGAATACTGTTGAATGGGATTTTGGCATTAGTGCCAGCCCGAACGGTGCCATTGAATACACCAATACAACAACCTTTGGTGGCGCACTCGCTGGTCGTTTGCTGGTATTGCGTTATGCAGGCGGTTCCGATGTTTTGACAATGCAGGTTGATGGCGCGGGCAACATCACCGGTGCAATCCCCGGTGCAAGTATTCCCGGTTTCAGTGGATTTAATCAACCACTGGATATCACGGAAGACCCTGCAACAGGAAATCTCTATGTTACTGAATTCCCACAGAGTGGGTTTGGTAATGGTGGGCGCATTCTTTTACTTCGTGCAAATATGCTATCAGGTATACCGGACATCGTTATTACACCGCCAGAACCGCTGGTATTCGACGCTGTATTGAACACCACGAGCGCCACACAACAGCTTACTATTTCTAACACTGGTACGGGTGACCTTGATGTGTCCACGCTTGATCTTATCGGCGTAAACCCCGGTGACTTCAACATCACTAACGCACCAGCCTTACCCGCAACAATTGCTCCAGGCAACTCCATTGTTCTGGATATTAACTTCGCCCCAACAGGCGGAGAAGGCGTAAAGGTTGCCAATATTCAGATCATCAGCACTGACCCGGATACACCAAATCAACTGTATGAACTACGCGGTCTAGCAACAACAGGCACAGGCGGACAAGACGAGCCAAGCCTGCAAGCAATACTACAAGCCCTCTCGATCACGACCGATGTCGGTGACCCTGATATAGACACCACCGAAATCGGTAATGGCACGGCTGTGGGCGACTACCCCGGTCCGTTAACAGGTGAAGAAGTTCCTTTACAAACCTTTGTTGCCGCAAACCCGGCACAGCCCGTAACGTTTGAAGCCATCGGCACCTATGCGATTGATGGCAATCCGCCAGTAATCGCTGGTTGGCATCCCGTCGGTAATGATTCGAGCTTGAATGAACTCCTGCGTACAGTGCAAGGTCAAGACCAGACATTGAATCCTGCAACAACTGGATCTGGGCAATTTACGCCGGGTACGACACCGTTTGCGATCTACTCACAGTACCCACCTGCGCCCTGGAACGGTCTTGTGGTTTCTACACAGGACTCATTGAACTCAGATCCTAACAATAACAACCACAAAGCAAGGGTTTTCCCATTACGTGATTCGAGTGGTGCAGTTGTCCCCAATGCCTATATCATCGGCTTTGAAGAATGGACACGAGGTTGGGACTATAACGACATTGTCATCATCGTGCGTAACGTACAACCCGCACCGGTAGTCGCAGGTGGACAGATTCGCTTTGAAAATCTGGATTGGACGACGATGTTCGCCAATACCAATATTCCTGAGCTAAACTACCTCAATCGATGGTTGATCTTCCAAGAAACACGTGATGCTTTTCCGAATAATGGTGGAACGATGTCCCTTCATAATCAAGTGACATTACGCATCCACAATGATGACGCGACCCAAGACTTAGTTATCACCGGTTTTAACATCAGTAATGGATTACGGTTCACACTACCCAATGGAGAGACACCCAGTGTTGGTGCGCCTATTGTTGTCCCGGCAAATGGTTTCTATGATCTAATCGTAGAATTTATCGAAACAAATGGCGCACGCGGACACCGTTTAGAAACCCTGACAATTAACTCATCAGCAGGCAATGAACCTGTAGCCCAAGTCTCACTTTCCGGTGGATATATGATAGTAGATGAGGGAAGCAATGAGTTGATATTGCCGGAGATTCTACAAGTCTTCAACATGCTCAATAATACCGATTGGCCATTTGACTCACAGTATATTGCTCGTGGCGAAGAAGTGCTTGCTGATACATGGGTACGTGCAGACACTACACAACCGGTTTATGTCCGGCAGATTGCGGCATTCCATGGATGCTGTACTAGTCGTGAAAGATTCAGACTAACGGGACCCGGTGGCGGCACATTCAGGCATCACATTAATAATGGACAAACTCTGTTACCATCCCTTGAGGGTAACTTAAATGCACCTGGTGAAGATATTTACACTCCAACCGGTGATTTCAATATCGAGGTACAGAACAGATCTAATAATCAAGGTATCTCGAATCCGAGTGCTCATGCAGTGCGTCTATGGCCCATGCGTCTTATTGATGGGACAGTTGTACCAAATACCTATATTGTCGTGCATGACTACATTCCAGGCGCAGGTTGTGTTTATACAGTGTCTAATGGTTTGTGTGATTACAACGACAATGTGTATATCATCACTAACATCCAGCCCAGCACTATTCAGGTTGATATGTCGATTGACATCACAGCTACGCCTACAAGCGTAATCGCTGGAACACCACAAACATTGACCATTCCCGTCACAAACGTTAGCCCGTTTGATGCGGATAATGTGTTAGTGACGATCACCTTACCCGCAGAATATGGTGGTGGTGTCAGTACAATCAACACTACAGCAGGTACCTGTTTGCAAACAGGCAACACAGTCACCTGTACACTTGGCACTGTCGCTGGTAGCACAAGTGTAAACATCACCATCGATGTTACCCCAACAGGACCGGGCAACTTCAATATTCCGGTGAATGTCACGACAAGCAGTCCAGAAGTTAGTACAGCCAACAATGAAGATACACTTGCCGTGACCATCACTGACCCGGCAGGTTTGCCCGGTACGATCACCATCGTGAAGGATGCAAACCCACAATCTGGAGAAGTCTTCACTTTCAATACAACCAACGGTCTGGCTGGTGGTAGCTTCACACTCACCGATGATGGTTCCGGTCCCGGCACGACATTTGATGCCGCCATCAACTTCCAACCGGATGGTGTTCCCATTCCGACAGGATACGTCGCCGATACAGGTCTAGGCTATGATGCGGGTCGTGGTTATGGTTGGGTAGAGGTTAATACAACCACTCCAGTTAACGCCACCACTGAACCGCGTGACCGTGATAGTGGTCTCGCGCCGGATCAACTGCGCGACACCTTAACACACATGCAACGTGATTCTTCTGGACTTGGTGATCTTGCGTGGATCATTGATGTTCCGAATGGTATCTATTCTGTAACTGTAAGTGTCGGTGACCCTGACAACACAGACAGTTCACATTCCATCAATGTCAATGGTACTGCATTTATTACTGACTTTGTGCCCGTATCGCCTGGAAATCTATATGCACAATCAACACAACTAATCACCGTCATCAACGGGCGTATTGTGGTAGATTCACTCGGTAACATAGGTGACGAGAATACAAAAATCAATTACATTGACATCGTTGCTCAAAGTTCAGGGAATACACAAGTATTTACCAATGTATCACCAGGGACTTACGATGTTACTGAAGTCATCCCGAATGGTTGGAACCTAAACAACGCAACCTGTGTGGGTGGCAACTTCTCCACCATCGCGGACGGTGTTTCCATCGTGCTGGGTGCTACAGAGGATATCATCTGTACATTCTCTAATGTCATTGCAACAGGACCGGTTGTAAATATAACGAAGACACCGGATGTCCAAACCATACCGATAGGGTCAACAGCTACCTTCACCATTGAAGTTATCAACCTTGGCACTGTAGATCTGAGCAATGTGACCGTAATCGATGCGTTAGCACCCAATTGTGATCGAGTCTTCCCACTTATTGCAGTAGGAGCTGGTGAAACCTATACCTGTACATTGGATAACGTCAACGCCA
>DAOTXB010000298.1:0-1847 GCA_034435575.1 Anaerolineae bacterium | reverse complement strand
ACATGAGGGCTTGTGCCTTTGGCGATCATCACAACTCAACGCATCCCGCACATTATTGCCCTGTGCATAATCATCGGTTTTGCGCTCCTCGCAGGGCGTTATGCACAGGCAACACCGCCCTTTGAAGCCGCCGACGAAGGGGCACATTTTCTATATACTCATAACCTATTAGAAACCGGCGAATTACCTGTTATTTTGAGTCGTGAGACAGTCAGCGCACAGGCGGAGGTGACGCAACGCTGGGCAATCGAAACACATCAACCGCCACTGTATTACGCGATTGGCGCGGCGTTCATTTTCTGGACAGATCGCACTAACATAGATATTTATCTGCGTACTAACGATCTCATCTTTATACGGGGCACCACTGCCGATAATCACAATCAATGGTTGCACAGCCCGACCCGCAACACGGACGATCAAACAGGATTGGCGTTATCGATTCTACGCGGATACAGCATCACGCTTGGCATGATAACGCTGAGTTTTATATATTTGACCGCCCGTCTCATTTTCCCACAAACCCGTTCCGGCACCGCTTTATCATTACTGGCATTATTATTGGTCGCGTCCATCCCAACATTTGTTTCCATCAGCGCGAGTTATAACAACGACAACCTCGTAACGACGCTCTATGCTGGTGGCGTTTATTGGACGTTACGCACATGGCACCGCAGGACAATCACCCTGTTTGATACGGCTATAATCAGTTTGATTCTCGCGTTGGTGGCGCTGACCAAGCTCAACGGAGTCACGTTATTTGGGGTGGTGTATCTGGCATTGATCGTGGGTGCATGGCGTGGTTATATTCCGCGCCGTGATGCATGGCGGGTGATCGGTATCAGCCTGTTTCTAACCGCCGTTGTCGCGGGCTGGTGGTATGCGCGAAACATCAACCTATACAGCGACCCATTTGCCCTCAACGCGACACAATCCCTGTGGGGGCGCGAGTTTGAAATTGCCGAAACATCGGGTGATGTGGGCGCAGAACTGCTACGGATTTATCGCTCATTCTGGTTTATGGTCGGGCATCTTCATCTGCCCGTTTACGCCCCGGCTTGGGTGTATGGTTATGCCGGGTTGATGCTGATTATGGCAATATGCGGTGGTGTTTATGGCGCGATGAAGCACACCATAACACCCGACAAGCGACGTATCACTGATTCACGCTGGCTGTTATTGGTGGTTATCGGTGTCGTCATTTTGACACTGTTGATTGGTACACGCTCAGTGGATATTTCATACGGGCGATTGTTATTTCCGGCATTAATCGGGATTGCGCCACTACTAATTCATGGGCTATATCAGATCGTGCGCCGGACACAGTTCGCACCACTCATCATACTTTTTGTTCTGCTTCCACTGACGATCACGACAATAACTGCGCCATTTGTCCGTTTAGCTCAAGCCTATCCGACCATCATCACGGTGGAGGATGTACCGGATGAGATTAATGGTATAAACACGACCATAGCAGGTGAATCGCTATCCTTGCTGGGTTTTAATCTACACACGGATACGGTGGTGCCCGATGACAATATCGTGTTCGACCTGTATTTACAGGGATCACATCCCGCTAATCCGGCATTATTCGTCACAGTGATTGATCCGGTAACGTTGGAGCGCATCGGACATACTGAAATTTACCCGGGGATCGCACCGACAGATTCGCTTGCGATGGATCAAATTTATCAGGTACGCGTGGTCGTGCCACTGGATGGAGTGGTCGCGCCCCTTCGACCCCAACAGGTCGGATTGCGCTTGCTATGGCATGTACCAAGCACGGGTGACGATTTGCAAATGGTTGATGGCACGGGACAGCCCATCGACTCGCTGATTGTGCCCGC
>DAOTXB010000297.1:0-8880 GCA_034435575.1 Anaerolineae bacterium | reverse complement strand
GAAAATCCTAGTTCTGCATTTGTCGTCGTTGTGGTTGGTGTTGAAGGCGTATTGGTGGTCGTTGTGGTTGGTGTCGTCGATGTGATGTTGACATCGCCGCAAAAATCTACAGGGAAAATATATTCGGAGAGATTTCCCATAAAATCGAAGCCATTGAGCTGTAGTTCATTTGAAAACAGCGCGTATAACGCTAATCCACCACTAGAACCTAATTCTACATTTTGTCCGGTAGATATTGCCTGATTCAATCCAGTAGCGATCTGTGTGTTGGTAACCGTGAAACGGTAAATCCCAACACCTGCGGCTGTAATGCCATACACGTCAATACCATTTGCGCCACAATATGCTGTGACAGGTGCCGCGCCAGCAGTTGGATTAATCCGTCCGTCAGTGAATGAGTTTGCACCACCACCGGTTGTTACAACAACAGAGCCGAGCAAAACACCACCGCCGCCGCCACCAGTGCTACCACCACCGCCGCCGGTACTGCCACCACCTCCTGTACTCCCGGACGAACAATTTTGACCGAATTGTTTACCGAGCACCATTGTGTAGTAGTAACGCCCGTTACTCGCCAGTGTATAAGCGATGCCCACGTCACAGAAACTCGCGCTCATCATGTTGTCACGATGTGGAGCACTATTCCACCATTGATTGAATACGTTCGTTGCGTTCGAGTCAAAACGGTAAAGTATGTTCTCGCCAGCCGTGGTGTAGCTATACCCGGTCGCCGAAATCCGACTTGCGAAATCAGAACCATTAGACCCGGTATGACTGAGGAAATTCCCAGCCGCCATATCATCGCTATGCCCCTGTGCGGCGGCGACCAATTGACCGTTCATGTTGAGTGTATGTAATCCATTGGCTGTGCGGGTACTGTTTAAGACACTGAGCACATCATTTGCAGTGACTGCCTGTGCAGGTGTTGCGGTCAATGAAACAGCGATCATCATCAAGACTGCGACGACTGCCATCCGTATAATACGAAAATCTTTCATAAGTACATCATCCTATTCACTTATATATTCGTGTGTTTTGTGAGCTAATGATTTGAATGATATGGTTCCTCACGATAAACAAACGATAATTAAACATGTTGCCAATTTATATTTTTCATCAATTCAATCTTAACACATAGCTTCGAGATAATCGTAAATAATGCGCTTGAAATTCATTCGAAATCCATATCATTTGGGTTTGTGTATATCAGAGATGGATACTTAGTGATGTAACAAAGGTTTGGATCGTGTTAAGCGAAATACGAAAAAAGTATTAAGAAGTATTAAGGATCGAGCGAAATAAAGCCTAAGCGAGCAATTTTGTGTTAAGATATATTTCAAAGAGTGAACTACATTACAGTGAAGTTATACGTACAGCATCAATCAACGGAGTAAAGCGTAAAATGGCTTACAAGTTACTAATCATTGAAGACGACGAGGGACTCGCCACTTTATACCAACAAATTTTTACGATGAATGGCTTTGACACAGATGTTGCCATAACTGTGCCCGAGGCAGTGGATTATCTCAATCAAAATCGATATGCTGTCTGCATTGCAGATGTTTATGTAGGAATCCACAATGCCTTAGAAACAATCGTGCAACACAATGCTTATCTCTCTCATACGGCTGAGTTTATCATCCACAGTGGCGATGGACGTTACGCTAAACATGCTGATTCACTGCATATGACATATTGTGGTAAGCCAATTGAGATTGAGCCATTTGTAAACATTGTCACCTCCCTTGCAGAAAAAAGAGCAACGCCTAAAAGCGCATAATTGCCATCGCTATCTGTCTCTATACACTCACACTCGACAATAGACTATGGGTGCGAGTAGCATGGTGACACGAAACGACAGACGATAAGGGGTATGGGATGGCGAAAGATCAGACATCAGGTGAAGCAGACGAAACCTTTGAGATTGAACTTATAGCCATGGCGCACGGCGGAAGTGCGTTAGGGCGACACAATAAGAAGACCATCTTTATTCCCTACACTATCCCCGGAGAAATTGTAGAAGCCCGCATCCATGAGGATAAAGGTCGAATCGCCTTTGCTGATGGTGTAAAAATCATTGATGTCTCTGCTGATCGTGAATATCCGCGCTGTCCACACTTCGGTCCGCGTAAATGTGGTAGTTGCCAATGGCAACATATTAATTACGGCGCACAACTCCTGCTCAAGCAAGATGTGCTCGCGGATCAACTTTCGCGGGTTGGAAAATTCGATGATGACTTGATTGAAAGTGTCCTACATCAGGTCATACCAGCCGATCAATTGTGGGGTTATAACTACCACATGACCCTTTCCACCACGCCGAGTGGCGAAATCGGCTTTCCCCGCGCTGGCGCAGACGGTTTAGCCGTCATCGACGAATGCCATATTTTGCATCCTGATTTGCTAGAACTCCTGGATAAATTCGATCTTGAATTTGATGGACTTGAACGCGTGCGTCTGCAAATGGGCACTGATGGCAATCATATGATTGTTGCCTATATCAATGATGAAGAGAACACGCCACAACTCCATGCAGATATGCCGACGAGTGTTAACGCGATTTTGCCGGATAATGAACCTGTCAACCTTATCGGAGATTCATTCGTTACCGTCAACGTGGGTGACCGTAATTTCAAGATCACAGCCGGTGTGGAGTTCCGCCCGAACGTATCTATGTTGCCGAAGTTAGCCGATCTTGTCATTGATGCGCTTGAATTAGGCACTAACAATGACAAGCACATTCTTGATCTTTATGGTGGCACAGGGTTTTTCAGCGCCTTTATCGGCAATCGAGCCTCACTGATTACCTTAGTCGAAAGTTATCCCCCCGCTACCACCAATGCTGATGATAACTTATCTGATTTTGATCATATTGATGTCATTGAAGGCACGGTAGAGGATGTACTATCAGCATTAGAGGACACGTATCACGCCGCCATCATTGACCCACCATCATCAGGCTTAGGTGTTGAAGCTATAGATGCGCTTGGCGACCTCAAATTACCACGATTGGTGTATGTCAGTGGTGACCCCGCAACACTCGCCCGCGATGCCAATCGATTAAGCAAAAAGGGATATACCCTGCAAAAAGTACAGCCGATTGACCTTGCACCCCATACCTATTATATAGATTCAATAGCCGTATTCTTGCAGGCTTAACGAACATTGTTAAGAGATTGCAAACTGGCTTGACAACTTTTCAAGACATCACATACACTCTAGGCGATCATAACATCAGGATGACTTGACCACATGCACACCTACTAATCAGAAAAAGTTATGCCTGATTATTAATTGAGTCACCTGTTTTCCCTTGCATAAAACGCCCTAAGTGGAGCAGTGTGTAAATATTACTTCTGTCCGTTGATACCGTCAGCTTACGGCGTTTTTGTCTGTAGATAAGTATTTTTCTCGATTCGTGTGTATCTGCGCTTGCGATCTTGCATGTATGAATAGAATCACTCGCACCAAGTAATATTTTAGGAGTATGTATGTCTGAACGTTTAGATGGTACTGTGAAATGGTTTAGTGCCGAAAAAGGTTACGGTTTTATCAGCCATGAAAACGGCGATGATGTCTTCGTACATTACAGCGCCATTCAGGGTGATGGATTCCGCACACTTGAAGAAGGTGAAGGGGTTGAATTCGAAATCACCGAAGGCAACAAAGGACCGCAAGCAAGTAATGTCGTGCGGAAATCGACTACCTTGTAGCCGATGATTGACACATCAGTATAGAATTATCGCGCCCGGTTCACCCAATCGGGCGTGTTTTTGCTTAATTACAGCAATAACCAGGAATTGGAACTTCATATGAAGCTAAATTTAGAAGATATTCGCGCAACAGCACGCCACATCGCCTATAGTGCCGGTGGGATTTTACGGGCATATTTTGAGGGCACGATCACCGAAGATATTAAGAGTAGCAATATTGATATTGTAACCGAAGCGGATAAGGACGCGGAAGCCTATATTACCCGTCGCTTGCTGGATATATACCCGGACACACATATTGTCGGAGAAGAAGGAGGTGGCTATGGTGCCCCCATCGAAGAGGCAACTTATCGCTGGTATATCGACCCTGTAGATGGCACAACCAATTTCGCCAACAAATTACCGATGTTCGCAATCAGCATGGCATTGACCGATGCACACATGACCCCCCTAATCGGCGTGGTCTATGCACCCATTATGAATGAAATGTTCACCGCCTCCACTGGAAATGGTGCGACCTTGAATGATGTCCCCATTCATGTAGGGCGAAAATCGACGCTGAGAGAAAGTGTCCTCGCGACAGGTTTTCCGTATCATCGTGCGACGACCAAAGATAGCAATTTAGATCGCTTCGGGGCATTTCTCGTCAAATGTCGGGGGATGCGTCGTTATGGTTCCGCCGCGATTGATTTAGCCTATGTGGCGAATGGACGGTTTGACGGTTTCTGGGAAAGCTACCTGAATCCCTGGGATTTATTGGCAGGTGCGTTACTCGTCAAAGAAGCGGGTGGTATCGTCAGCGATTATAGGGGTGGCACTGACCCACAGGCGACATACCAGAATGGGGACATCATCGCCGCAAACGCAAGTATTCATGGTGAGATGTGCAATGTTCTGGCAGAAGTTCACGAACGCGACTGAGGTTTAGCCCGCACGATATAGAATCAGGGTGGTGCCAATCGTAATAATATCGCCATCGCGTAAAGCCCGTCCCTGATCTGTAATCAGGGTATTATTGACACGTGTCCCGTTAGAACTGCCCATATCATATAAAACCCAGGTTTCTTCGGTACGGCTGAGTTTGGCATGTGGACGTGATACTGATGGATCTTGCAGACCTATTTCCCATGTAGCATTGGTGGTTGCCCGTCCAAGCGTGACTTCTTCGATGAGTAGCGGAATCACCTGTCCCTCTTGCTGACCAGAGGTGATGATGAGCTTCCCCTTGCCCGTATGCTGGCTTTTGGTGATGATCGTGCCCGTTTCTTCCGCCTTTTTACGATCTTCCTCGGACACCGCCGCAGAAAATGTCAGCATTGGCACATATAACCGGATCGTGTCGCCGGAGAACAACGGGAATGGCTCATCCACACGTTCATCATTTACAAACGTGCCATTTGCACTGCCAAGATCAGTAATCATAAAAATACCATCACGGTAATTGATGACCGAATGTTGACGGGATACGTGATGCTCTGGGATGCAGATGTCATTACCTGATGATCTACCGATTGTCGCCGTAGCACCTTCAACCAGCACATGCTCTTGAATCATCCCACTTGTGGGGTCAGTCCATGTGATTTTCGCTAACAGCAAGTCGTCATTATCTGACATCCAACATATCCTTATATCCTTGTACATCGTTAAGCGTTACAAACGTGGGTATTATTATACACGAATCATTCAAATGATGGGGTGACCGATTTGATCAATCCATCATTTATTGTTAGTCATCGGTTGAACTACTCAATCACGGATGAGTGAGGGCATCGTCCCGCTTCCCCGACGCAGTGCCTGTCGTTCTGTATCCCCCATATCAGGATGCCATTCATCAGCCATCGCGCCAACCTCACGGGTTACAATGGCACCGCCAAGATCACGGGCAATCCGTTCGAGCAATTGTGGACGAATCCATGTGACAGAATCAACTTGTACCGCCCTAGCACCCGCTTCCAGATAATCGCGGGCATCTTGTGGCGAATGCACCCCACCAGACCCAATAATCGGAATAGTGATTCGACGCACTAGCTGGGTGATGACATGCAACACCATCGGTTTTACCAGCGGTCCATACATCCGCCCACGTACCAAACGTCCCGTGCGCGGGTCACGCGCTAACCCCCGTGGCGGTGCAGATACCACTAATGCCCCCGCACCCGCATCCTGACAGGGTTCTGCAATCTCATAGGAATCTTGCATTGGTAAACGCACAAGCACCGGCTTATCTGTGCCGGAAACCGCCGCTTTTACAAACTCTGCCGCATCTTTGCCGGTGATGTCATCGGCTAAGCCAATTTCCATCGCATCAACGCTTTCTTCGTCATCCATTCGACGCGCCGCCTTGCGGATTTGATCGGGCGTGGTGGCGACAATATGCACGATGATGGGCACCGGCAACAAAAGCCACATTGACCGATAACGGCGCAAGACCTTGTTCAGACCAGGATTCGGTAACCCTGTATGGATCAACACACCTGCATCTAATGGCACAACCCGCGAAGACCGTGACGGACTCCAGCCATCATAGGTGATTGGCGTTGTCACAATCGCGCCAATTTTCTCAATATTGATGACATCACGGTAGACATCGCCGTAACCAAATGCACCAGCCGCCGTCATTACCGGTGTGGCGATTGAGAGTATGTTTTTACCGGGACGCGTAATTTCAAAAGACATATAAGGCATCAACTCCAGGAATCAGGGATTATTCAGGATTAGGGAGTACAATTTGTGTCAGATCGAACGCAGGTCCTTCGATACAGGTGGTGGCGGTACCGTTGCGCGTGGTCAACAAACATGCCTGACACGCACCCGCACCACAGGGTAACACCGGGCGAAATACACCGAACAAATAATTTTTTGGGATTTCTGCGCGTAGATCACGGAATTTATCGAGCACTTGCCGGAAATGTTTCAATTCGTCAAATTCGTTCACCACCACGAAGATTTGATCCGCCCAGCCCATCGACATCACCTGATTATCCCAGACTAGCGCGTCTGTTTCATCAAGCCCGTGTACGATCTCTACTTCCGGTGGTAGATGGGTCGTATCATAATCGCTACCTGTGCCCAACAATACCAGCGTCACACCAATTTTATTGCCCAATAGCCAGGGTATTGTCATCAACAATGGCGTAGGGGATGTATCGTAGGCGACCAACAACACATTGCGTAATGTGCGCCGAAAACGAAACGGTTGCCCGACTAACCCAACCAAACTGATGATCTGCCCAACATCATAGACCTCGCTCTGTGGGCGCTCAACAATAATTTGCCCTTTACGCACGTTCACCGCCCACCATCGATCACGCAGATACGGATCCCAGCGTTCGGACGCTAACCGTGCCAAAAAAGATTGCCCCGGCTTCATCCGTTGCAAAGAGTCATCAACCGAAAGCTCAATATGTTGAACTTTTTCGTTGATCTCGGTAATTCTTGCGATAAGTGCTTCGGTTTCTCTCATAATCCATAGTTAATAATCGAAAGTCCAATCAATAGTGTATCACTGCCGGGTACTTCACCACAACTGATTTCAAACTATGTTTAGCGTTAAAACGGAGTTATTTCGCAAATTTTTAGAAAACAAGAATTAGAATATACTGAAGCGCATCACTCAGGCATATTGTATTATGTCTCCAACAGCATATTAAATTATAGACTTATGGTTAAAGTCATTAAACAATTTTATTTTCAGTTAGCCATTAATTGTGGAACTATCCCATGCAGACACTCAATCAGTTATTGGAAGCAGATCAATTAGGTTTAACCGTCTATCTGCCCGAATGTGCCCGGAGTCGACTTTGGGGCAACCTCGACCAAGCGATACATGAGGCAACAGGATATGAACCTGTGTATCGTCGTTGGATCATCCACGACTATAATTCTGTGATGAGGTTCTATGCAGAAGATGAGGATGAAATACCTCAAAGCGACAATCCCCAAGTTGCTACAAGAAAATATGATGATATTCCCGCCGACATACTTCAATATGGGCATCTTGTCGTTAAGTTGTTGCTTATGGGACCCTCATTGCTGACGTTATGGCGCGGTGATAGCGCAATCGCTGAACTGCTCATGGTGAAAGGTGCAACACATCCGGCGGAAGCGACAAAGTCGAGCATACGTGGCCGCTTCTGGTGCGATAATGCGGTCAGCAATTTGATGCACAGTAGCGATACCCGTGCCGAAGCACGTCGTGAGCTTATCGCAGTAGGTTTAGATGCGATTTTCGATCAGGCACCTACTGTGTTACCGTTGATAATGCCGATTTCACCTCCCAAATGGGTTATGCCTCATTGTGCCGTTTCGGTTGTCGCCGATGTGGTCAATCGGGTACTCGTAGCTAATGGAAATATGCGGAACTTATACGCCAAATTACCCATTTCTGGCGATGCAAAAGAAACCTATGCACTATTTTCTACAGAATTGCACTCGCTTACGTCACGTTATCCACCCTTGCCGATTGCTCCCTTTATCACAAGTTACTTCGCGGGGGACATGGTCGCTCTTGACAATAGTCTAAAACACTTACCTGTAACCCAATGGGAACGTTTTATCATACAGTGTGGCGCGATTTCTCAAGACAAATGGCATAACACCGTCACAGAATAAAAACGCGCAGGGCATCGCATACATCTGTCCTGCGCGTTTAAAGTCATGATCTACTATTTAGCGTAAGAAGGCTTCGTGCAAACCACCATCCACATTCACGATTTGTCCGGTCGTTTTTGAGAATGCCTCTGTACTCAGCAAGTAGGCAACTTCCGCCTGATCGTCTGGCGTGATAGGTTGCTTGGTCAGGGTACGACTTGCATAAAAATGGGCTAGTTTACTCCGCAAGTCTTCGGTTGTTTCACTATCATCAAAGGAGACATCATACTTCTTAAGCGAGGTCATCACCCGTTCACGCGGGAACATGGTACTTCCTTCGACCACCGTTGCTGGCGCTAATCCATTCACACGCACAAGGGGCGACATTTCAATTGCCAATTCACGAATGAGATGATTCGCCGCCGCTTTGCTGGTGTCATAGCCGATTGACCCTTTCTTAGAAACGGTAGCATTGACGCTGGTAGCCAAGACTAACGTGCCGGGAATACCCTGCTTTTTCCAGATTTTGTAGGTTTCATCAGCGACAACATAGGCACCAAATACATTTACGTTATAG
>DAOTXB010000296.1:0-9762 GCA_034435575.1 Anaerolineae bacterium | reverse complement strand
ACGCTTAACGATATTGAAGAACAAACGAGCTTTAACACCGATCCAAACGATCAGGATAGTGATGATGATGGCATACCGGATGGCGTAGAAATTCTCAATAACACAAGTCCCAATAATCCAGATACTGACGGTGATGGTATACCCGATGGTGCTGACCCTAACCCACTTGCCACTCAGTTACCAACGCCCGATTTTCAGAGTACGCAAGCCGCTCAGGGGGAGATTGTTGCAGGGACAGCCACGGCACAAGCGGCAATTGCTCAACAAACTGGGACTGCACGTGCAGATTTTGATAATCAAACGGCAACTGCATTTCAAGCTGTCGTCGAACAGGCAACAGCCGCCGGAGAACAATTAGAAGATCAAGACGGTGACACCATTCTTGATAGCATTGATGCCTGCCCACTATTACCCGGAGAAGCCTCCGCTTTAGGATGTCCTGATGGTGATGGTGATGGTCGCCCAGATGTTGTAGAAGGCGGTGGCACAGTCGATAATTGTCTGGGCACACCAAATCCCGATCAAGCAGATCTAGACACAGATGGCATTGGCAATGCCTGTGATAATGATCTTGATGGCGATGGCCAGGATAATGACGCGGATAATTGCCCGTTTGCCTCGAATACAGACCAAATTGACACTGATCTCGATCTAATGGGCAATATCTGTGACGATGATGATGATGGGGATACTGTTCAGGATAATTCTGATAATTGCCCGTTAAACGCCAATATGGGACAGGAAGATAATGATGGCGATGCCGCGGGGGATGCCTGTGACAATGATGATGATAATGACACAGTCATTGATGCAATAGATAATTGCCCACTGATCGCCAATACAACACAAGATAACGCTGATGGTGATGCCGATGGTGACCTATGCGATGATGACGACGATAATGATGGATTGCTAGACCCTGCTGATAACTGCCCGCTCATTGCTAACCCTGGACAAGCGGATAATGATATTGATGGTATTGGTGATCCATGTGACCCCGATGATGATAACGATATGGTAGACGACACAAGTGACAATTGCCCAACGATCTCTAATAATCTGCAAGCAGATAACGATGGTGATAGTCTGGGCGATGTTTGCGACGACGATGATGACAATGACAGTGTTTTAGACATTTCCGACCTCTGTCCAACTGTTGCAGGGTCAGTCACTGCTAATGGTTGTCCCGATGCAGATGGTGATGGTTTCCGTGATGATAATAGCGCAGATGAGTGTCTTGGTGTTGCAGGTAGTGCAAGTGGATGCCCCGATAGCGACGGCGATGGAATACGAGATTCACTCGACAATTGCCCATCTACATCCAATGTTACACAATCTGATAGCGACAATGACGGACAGGGCAACAGTTGTGATCCCTACCCATTCGATGCCAATAACGACATCGATAATGACAATATCAGTGGACATATCGACAATTGTCCCACTGTCTCCAATAACTCTCAGATCAATACCGATGGCGATGCGCTTGGCAACGCGTGTGATAGTGATGATGATAATGATGGTCTATCGGACAATCTTGAGAACACATTCTACTCCACTGACCCGCTCGATCCGGATTCAGACGGTGATGGCATAAATGACGGGGTGGAAGTCGGCAATGGTACCGACCCGAACGATCCAAATGATCCTTGATCCATGAGGCAAACCACATTCAAACGCTATCATAAGCGCAAATATGTTATGCTTTACATACAAATGTGGGATAAATTTAGGAGTGCGTGATGAGCATCCACTCGGATAAAGACTTACAGACATCCCAGAATAAGCGGGCTAAAAAACACACTGCTTCCGTCTCCACACCTCAACATCACTCCCCAAGGGAACTCCACCAATTGCAAAAAACAATTGGTAATCAGGCATTACAACGCCTGCTGGCAGAAGGCGCGGTAAATCTCAACGGCAACATGCTACAGGCGAAAATGACAGTTGGTGCGCCCGATGACCAATATGAACAGGAAGCTGATGCCGTCGCTGAACAAGTCATGACAATGCCAGATAAGGTTCAGCGGGAGGACAACTTAGAAGAGGAAGTATTGCTTCAGACAAAGCTCCAACGCGAAGACATCCCTGAAGAGGAAGAACCTCTACAGTTGAAAACTCAGCGTGAAGAAAACTACGAAGAAGAGGAAGTACTACTTCAGACAAAGCTCCAACGCGAAGACATCCCTGAAGAGGAAGAAGAACCTCTACAGTTGAAATCCATCGGTGATGTGCCAGAAGTTTCCGTTGATGTGGAGGATACCATCACATCCATGAAGGGGAATGGTGATTCAATGCCTGATTCTGCACGTGAGTTTTTTGAGCCACGATTCGGGCAAGATTTTAGTGATGTAAACGTGCATACCGGGGCTGAAGCTGATCAGCTGAACCGTAAACTTAACGCTCGCGCTTTCGCCACGGGCAGTGACATTTTCTTCCGTAAAGGTGAATACAATCCAGACAGTAGTAATGGGCGCGAACTTCTCGCTCATGAATTGACGCATGTCGTACAACAAGGTGGTAGTCAAGATGTGCCGAAAACCGATGATTCCGATGATTAAACACGGTATTGATTAGATTAAGGAGCACTTCATATGCCACTTGCAGTCGCCAACGGCGCACAGACGATGTGTACATTTGGAATGACACCCGGCACATTTACGGCGATCCCCTCAGGTACGCCGATTCTTGTAGATGGAAAACCGCTGGGCAAAGTCACAGATAATGTACCGATGTTAAACATTGCCCCATTCAATATGTGCATGACCTTGACAAATCCCACAGTGGCATCAGCAACAGCCGCAAAGCTAGGGGTCTTTACACCGATGCCGTGCATTCCTGTAATTACCGCACCATGGGTACCCGGCTCGCCAACAGTCTTAAACAACAATGTACCGACCTTACATCAGGGTTGTACGTGTTTGTGTGCGTGGGGTGGTAGCATCAGCATCATGAATCCCGGGCAAACTAAGGTCATGGTGCCCTAATTGATATGTCCATCAAGTTAGGATGCTCTTCATGGAAAATCATCGGTCAATAAATCGTAGAAAAAAGCAGACAAGTAAAGCTACGCTATCGCAAATTGCGCCTTCCACACCCCAGCCTCATGCTAGTATTGCAGATTTAAGTCGCATATTAGGTAATCAAAGAACTTCAGATTTACTTGCTTCATCAACACTGTACAGAGATGAAAAGCCAGACAAAGCGCCGAGCGATAATGCGGAATACGATGAAGCAACCGCAAAGGTCATCAAAGCAATTTCCGAAACAAAACCTGTAAAAATGATTATTGATCGCACCAAACAAGAAGGTGCGGCATTTGCCACGACATTACATGGCGCATTACTGACCGGAAGTGCCCTTAGCCTGCTTGTCTCCGCACTTCATGTGAACAATATGCCATTGCCAATTAGTGAGGTGCCTATTCCACTCAGCAAAATCGACGATTCACTGACCGATCTTGAGCTAAAGATCAATTATGAGAGTGATGGATCACCGTTAAATCCAGAAAAGGTCATGGCGACTTTGATTTATGTGCCCGGTAAAGCGAGTGCAGAAAAAGAACGCAAAAAACTGGCTGAAGAGAAGCGGGAGCAAGAAATTATCGCGCTGAGAAATTCTAATGAACAGTTCCGGCAAATGTTGATGTCGCCTGAAGAAAAACAGCGCGAACAAGAAATGCTGTTTAAGCTATTGCAAAATGTTCTACATCCCACAATACCAGATTTAGAATTATCCAGTGAAACAGCCGATGAAATTAAACAAGAGACACCCAGCTTACTGAAAATGCGCGAGTGAGACAGCTGTTTACGCGAAGAAATGATCGCACTAGTACAGGTGCCTTTGATGAAGAACAAACATATGAGTGTCAAATACTGTGGCAGGAATTCTTATGAGTGATTATGCTGAACGTAGCCCTCAAAATAATACAAGAAAAAGATCGTCGACCACACCACAAACGGGTAACAGTTCTGTGCCAGAATACGAAGAGCTTATTGTCAATAATCCGCGCGAACTCACCCATAACTTGAACGCAAGGCCCCCTATTGATTCTTCTGCATTATCGCCAGATATGGCGCGTCAATTACAGAATACTATTGGCAACCATGCAACAAGTCAGATCGTACAAAGCAAAGCACCGGCAACTTCGATGATTAACCAACAGACGGCTCCCAATTCAGCACTTATGCGGGAGGAAGATGATAATTACGTTGGCACACAACCGGATTCTGGTATGACAGAAACCCGCGCCGATGGGTCGGAAGTTTCACCCGGAGATCAGGGATTTAGCCAGGCGGCATTGGCTAGTAATGCAGAGATAACTACCTGGACGCTGGAAGGCATCAAAGAGTTGACACTTACGCCAGTACAGTTAGATTTAAGCCATCTGGACTCGCTTATTGATACCCGTGCTCAACAGGAAGAAGAGATTAAACAAAAAAAGGCTGGTGAAACCATCTGGGGCGCACCGGGACCCTATTTTCAGAAATATTATAGTTCAATCTTGAAAGAAGTGAGCAAGCACAAGACTGACCTGACAACACAAAAAGCAACCGAAGCCAGATTACAATCAGACTTTAATTCCTGGTCATTGCGCGCCAACCAGATGTATGTGTCTGCCGCAAAACTTTCCGCCCTTCAGCTTCAGTTCGGTGCTACAGATAACGAATCACTCATTGCCGCGCTGGAAGAGGGCTTAACAGATGCTAAAGCGGTGGCAGTAGATACAGAAGTGGCTGATATTACCGCGCCAGAATCTGATGAAACAGTGTCTGCCATGGCAGAAAATACAGAAAGAAAGCGTCAGCAGATGGAAACCGCCTGGCTTGGTTTTAAGCGCTCGCTAGTACTCAAAGAACGCGATGATGTACTGAATTCGATCACTGACGACCAAACCCGGCTCACTGAGATTCGCCAGATTATTCAGACGATGAAAAATATCGGTAAGACTGTAGACCTTTCATTAAGTGTGATGAAAGGCATGCAAGCTGTAGGCAATGCAGGTGCCACGTTGGACGATGCAGGGAACTGGAGTAATAATACCGGTACCGCAATGCAAGGTTTGGGTAATACCGTGGCAACAGGTGTCGGTATTCCTACATCTGCCGAAGGAGTCGTTGGTGGGATTGCTGAACTCGTATATTCAGACGAAATCAAAAAGATAAACAGGACAATTAGCATTGCAAAAGGTAAAGCTGTTGCATTGAGCGCCCTCGCATCTCAGTTAGACCTACAACAAGATATTGAAACCTTTGAAAATGCAGTGGAAGAATTTGAAGCCGCCGCTCAGAATGAAGCTAGAGCACTTAATGCCCGTCGCATAGAGTACCTCCGGCTCGGACAAATGTTGGACCGAGAGGCACGCGGTGATCGTGATAATCGTCGTGCGGGGCTTGCACCCGGGCGCGGTGAAGAGCGTTATGCTGCAATTATGCTTCTTACGGCGACTATTCGAGAAGTGCTTGCTATAGGTAAAGCAAATACTGAGGGCTTCAAGAGCCCGGATGCACTTTATCAGGAGTTAAACGAAATAAAAAATGTACGGGAAGCGCGTGTAAAGTCTTATGGAAGCTTTTCACTCACTGATGCCGAATTAGAAGCGTTTAACCATGTCTATGGACAAACACTCCGCTATCATAACACCTACACAATGTTAGCAGAGATGTTCGGTGGAATTGAGAGCAGCGCAAGCGAATTAATGATGCAATTGAATCCCGGTACAGCACAGGGCAATCATTAGGCGATAGTCAGGCAAAGTATCAAAATTAAAACGCATAACCCTACACCATTACGACACCGCCATTAACGTCAAGTGTCGCACCTGTTACCCATGTCGTTTCTTCAGAGCAGAGGTGAACAATTGATTGTGCAAGTTCTAAAGGTTGCGCCATGCGTTTAAGGGGAACAGTTTCAATGTATTGTGCCTTCGCATCAGGGTCAATATCAAACATGCGGGTTTCGACTGCTCCCGGTGCAATACTATTGATTAGAATGCCCGACCCGGCATATTCTCGTGCCATAGACTTTGTCATAGAAAGCACAGCACCCTTAGTTGCACTGTAAACTGTGGAATTATGTACCCCACCAATGCGTCCACCCGTTGAACTGATGTTGACAATGCGCCCCCACTTACGGGTAGCCATATCACGCGCCACGGCTCTCGTCAAGAAAAATACAGATCGCATGTTGATGTTGACAATACGATCAAACCATTCCTCAGTCATATCTTCGATAGGGATTCTTGGACATATACCTGCATTATTCACTAGTAGATCAACTTTTCCAAAGCGATTTACAACATCTTCCACCAATTGATCTATCTGCGAAAGTATCGATAAATCGCAGGTAAATGCGACTGCACCATACCCCTGTTCAACAAGTTGATTCGCCAGAGCATCTATCAAATTCGTATCTACATCGACGAGTGCAACCTTCGCCCCTTTAGCGCATAAAAGCTCCGCGGTGGCGGCACCGATACCACGCGCCGCACCGGTCACAATCGCTACTCTATCTTTCACTGCCATATTTCACCCTTAATTTCACAGACTGCCGACGTGATCTTGTAATGCTTCCTTTGTGATGATGGTTTCAGCGAGTGTGTCATTGCGATTTATATCAAACCAATCCGCATAGACATACTCAATTGACAACGCACCTTGATAATTCACAGCTTCTAAGCGATTGATGATGTCGACAAAATCAATTGTGCCCTCGTCCCATGCAGTCTGTAATTTACCAAATCTGGCAGGTCGCAGGTGAAAATGCCCTGCATGAGGAATAAGCGCATGGATACGCGCTTCGGGTATATACTGTAGTATGAAATGTGCATAATCAAGCGTAATTTTTGCTTCAGGTGCCATCTCAACCAATTGCAATGCAAGTTCAGGTGTATCCGCCACCGAACCCATATGTGGCTCGAAACGAAGTTCTACCCCAACTTCTCCGGCAATTTCCGCTGCTCGCTTCAGCGCTTTCCCAGACGATTCGAGATTCTCAGCCAGTGTACGTTCCAAGTGATCAACACCTGGAAGAATAGTAAATCCTGGAATGCCGACGGCTTTGCAAAATTGCGCTGATGAACGAATGTATTCTTCATCTTTTGCTCTGATGCTATCATCAGGATCATTGATAGCATTTTCACCGGGATGTGAGCCATATTGTGGGAAAAAGTCAACTGCATCTAATTCGTACTTGTCTAACAGTGCTTTTAAGATATCGGCCTGCCCATTCGGGTCATTCAGTACAGCTTCTGGCTCGAAGCTACAACGACCACGATTATGAAAACCTGCAATATCCACACCTTTAAACCCCATATGATGCGCTAGCGCAAGCGTGCCTTCTAATGGCAGTAACTCGAAGGAATGATTGGTAACTGTCAACCGCATTATTAGCCTCCTTAATGTAGTAGCTATTTGCTTGTTACGAAATTACAGTTATTCAACAGTAACGAGATTGATTTCCATTAAGCGTGCAAGTTTGCGAATACGGTTCATCTGGTTACCTATGCCGAGCGCAACGTGATGTGTTGGGCCTTCTTCAGACCAAGAATCCATAAAGGTAGCAGGGTCGAGACCGAATTTAAGTCTTGAGTTTGTATTGCCGATTTGCATCGTTGGTCCAGGAATTGATTCACCCTGTGCCTGAAGCCACTTGAGGTTACCATCCGCAGATTGTGTAACACCCAGAATCGTAATTGGACCATGCTTGACGTTGAACTCGACTGATAAGCCATAACCGCGCTTACCATGAAAGAGTCCTAAACCGCGTAACAACGGTTTCTCATCACTAATCTTGACATGACCGGGTCCATCGTGCCCCATCAAGATAAAATCGTCATTGAAATCCATCCCATAGAATTCGGTGTAAGACCCACCAGCACCTAAGCGATCCATGATCAGCATAGCGATGCACGTTTTTAGATCGCCCTCACCAGCCGCAGGTATGCCACGTGCGGTAAGCAATGAGTTGCCTATAATCAGGCTGGCACCAAGTTCTTCATTAGCATTACCATCCAGACCACGATAATAATAAGTGAGACCACTCAAATCGAAATCGCTCACTAGACGATCTAACCCGACAGAGACCTTTGCAGACCAACGCATAGCTTCATCAGTGACAGGCATAGAAATCTTATCGTGGCCTTGTTCAGCAATTTGGAATGTCGCTTGAATTTCTTCAATTTTCGCGTTGATTTCTTGCTCAGTTGCCGCATTCACACGTGCATGAAGGTCATCCATTTCAAGAACCTCGACGTGTGCGCCAAGTTGCGCGTGTATCATGGTGAAGTCGGAATACATATCCAGCATACCGGGGTATGTGTGCCCAAGAAACCCGATTCTGCTGTAGTTTAATTCACGCATGACACTCGCGGCACGAACCCAATCTTCAATTTCTGCCCAGGCACGCTCATAATACTTGTTGGCGTATCCCTCAACAGGTTGCAACAAACCAGATACCACGTTGAATTGAATACGACTACGCGCAAAAGCGTTTGAAATTTCTGGCACACAACAGGCACAACAATTCGCAAGCCATTCGGCTGTATCAGTATCGAGATAGTCTATTGCAGGAACGGGTTGCAAGTTTAGAACCAACACGGGGGCTTTACGCCTTTGTACAACGGGTAATACTTGTGAGGATGTTGAGTATGTGCCAACGTAACAGACAATGATATCGACATTTTCGCGGGCAAATAAATCACCGGCTTGTTTTGCTCCAGGCGCATCATCCACTAATCCAGCCGATACAACTTCAGCGCCCATATCACGAATTTTACTTTCGACACCCTGCTGGTATCCTTCTAAGCGTTCTTTTAAGCCATCAAATTGTGGCCAGTACGCCGCTAAACCGATACCAAATATTCCAACTTTTGCTTTAGCATATTGTTTTGACATAATTTCTTCTCTGTCGTAATTTTTGATAGATTTTTAGAATAAATTTTTCACCTAGCATGACACAAAAAACGTGATCAGGGCTTTCATTTCACATCATCTGACGTGATTATTCGCGTCCCCTACAAGGTCATAATTTCATGTCAAGCGAAAGTCCGTTTTATAAAGGATGATAAGCAATGTTAATCGCGTTGAAGCAATTGACGTAAACGCCCTAAACCGATGTTGACAGTACCAAGCCGAATTTGGTCAATCAGTACGGCAACTAACAACACGGTACCTTGAGCAATATTCTGATATTCTGTAGAGACGCTCTGTAGCGTAAGTCCGTTGAGTAGTGTACTCAATATCAAAACGCCGAGCAGTGTGCCCAACAAACTACCTTTACCACCGGCAAGGCTTGTACCCCCTAAAACAACGGCAGTAATCACGGTTAATTCTACCGACGGCGCAGCACGAGGATCAGCAGCATAGAGACGCGCAGTTAAGAAAACCCCGGCAATACCAGCACTCATACCAGATAAGGTAAAAGCCATCATCCGATAACGTTTGACGGATAAACCCGCGAGACGGCTGGCTTCTTCGTTCCCGCCGATTGAATACATTGCACGTCCATAGGTTGTAAATCGTAGGACATAAATACCGACTAGAAACAGAATCACTGTGAAGACGATTGGGAAAGGCACTTCCGCAAACCCGAGTGGCACTTTACCCTCGCTTATGCTCGTGAAGCGTGCATAAATCTCAGTCTTTTCGCCTGTCAAATCAAAGACAGGTATTGTCAACGCATCAGAGAATACAAATGCTAACCCGCGTGCAACAGATAACATCCCTAGCGTCGTAATCAGCGAGTTGATCCCGACATATGTCA
>DAOTXB010000295.1:0-1661 GCA_034435575.1 Anaerolineae bacterium | reverse complement strand
AGGATAATTATGCCAAATCGCGCTTTCTGGAAAGCCTTCCATAGCCTGACACATCCTGTAAGCATCAGCGCAGTGATTCTGTTGTTGCTCAACGATCATGTATTGCGAATATACATGCCCTCGTGGTGGACGGGTAAGCTCGGCGACTTCACATGGTTGATCTTCGCGCCGATGATCTGTGCGCTCGTCGTTGCGTGGATCGTGCCGAAAGGGTGGCAACGACAACCGCAAATTGTCGGCTATATATCGTTCGGGTTTATTGGCGTATGGTTTGCTACCGCCAAAACATTGCCAGCGGTTCAACAATTGACCAACGACGCACTCAGTTTGATCGTGGGGTATCAAACGTCGCTTCGTCTGGACACAACCGACCTGTTCACGCTCCCCGCCCTGTTTATCGGTTGGATGGTCTGGCGACGCGCACCGGAGACGCAGATCAATTTACGCCCGTATGGATGGGCAATTATTGCGCTCGGTGTACTGGCAACAGTTGCTACATCACCGGCATATGATTATCAAGTTATATCACGCGGTATAAGTTGCGTTAGCAATATAGGGGGCAAGATATATGCCATCAACGCGACAGACTGGTATAACGAAGCATTTGTCAGCAAGGGTAGTGGACTAATATGGCAAGACATTGATCCAAACACGATAGAGATTACCCGCGAAACGTGTAGTGTAAACATTATTAACCCACTCACCAACGGATTCGAATTTGATAATTGGGAAATATCGCTTCGCATGAATTCTAGTGATCAAATTGAAATCTCCACTGATGCTGGACAAACATGGGGAGCAGAATTTGACCTATCACCTATCTATGACGAGCGGCGTCACATTTATTTCGACCAATATCATGAATTTGAGTCAGGCAATTTTATCGAATATGCACCCGGCCCCTATCATGCCTTGTTTGATGACACATCCGGCAATCTAATTCTTGCGATGGGTTATGATGGTCTGCTGGTGCGCGATGCAGATGCAAATTGGCAATGGGTGACTGTTGGCAATTACCGCTATAGACCAAATTCTGAAATCAATTTTGATGTCTCGATGCGTATTGAGCAACTTCAAGAAGAGCTACTCATGGCATTTACACTTTTCTTCCTCGTTTTCGCCACTGTAGCCGCGCCTTATCTTCGGATGAGCGAAGCGGCGGGGTGTATCTTGATGATATCGATGTGGAGCATGTGGTTTTTTGCTCATTTATTTATCTCACCTGATGGTCTTTCTATTTTCTTGGGAGATTTTTATGTTCTACTTTGTATCGGTATCATCATTGGTAGTTGGTTACGAAGTGCCCATTTGCTTAACGCCTTCTATAGGCGACAAAATATCAAAATTATCGGCGTTATGATCGGGGTGTGTTGTGGCATCGCGTTAATGTATCTATCGCCATTTGTGTTGTGGGTACGTGGGATCATTCCAGAATATACTGTAGCGTTCGCTAGTGGATTTATTGCATCAATCTTAGGGGCTTTTGGTGCTGGTATTTTCTTTCAGGTAAAGTATGTACCAATTTTACACAAACAACCACCTAAGCGAATCACGAGGCACACTCACTTGAGTGACCTATTCTACGCCGAAGACGAAATGACTGATGACGACATGCTCTAAGCCAATCAAAGAAACGTATTTTTCGTCGGCGGGTAAACGCG
>DAOTXB010000294.1:0-3118 GCA_034435575.1 Anaerolineae bacterium | reverse complement strand
CTCATCGATGAAGAGGGCTTTGTCGTCGCCTTTCAGCGCGTTTAAGTCCTTCGCCAATGCTTCGCCTAATGCCTCCGGTGACGCGTCTTTATCCAGTGCTTTCCGCAGTGTTTTGCCGAACTTGTCCAGCACCTCGTCCATTTCGTTAACAAATGCGCTCAACCAATCTTTCAACGTGGTATAGTCATTTGGAATACGGTAATACAGTAAGCCGTCTTCTGCATCTTGTAGAAAATGGCTCACGAATAGATTACGATAATTTGTCCACGGGTACAGCAAGACGACTTTTTTGCCCGCAGATTTTTCTCGGAAGGAGTCAATAGATACCCGGGTAATAACTTGGTGAATCATGGAAATAATGCCTTCTCTAGTTTGATGATATTATTGCGTTGAAGTCACAGGTTGGTTGTTGCAACTACAAGAATTATTTCTGATATTAACGTCCATAATTGTTTATGTCAATCAATGTTTAGAGTATATACTAGTTTTGTTACTAGTTTGCTAATGAAATGTCCGTACATTGGAGAGATTACCATTACGATTAAAACACCCGCCCGCCTGATTTTGTGGCTAGAACCGCTGATTTTACTCGCGATTGTCTATTTCTTCTGGTTTCCCAGTAACTTTCCATCTGATGTGATTGTCGAACCCGTTGACCGTGCCGAATGGCTCTGGTTACTTGGTGCGCTGATCCCTGTGTATCTGGCAAGGTTTGTGGTGTATGGGCGGTTATGGACAATTACCCTGCTCGATGCGTTCTGGGTCGCGCTGATCGTGTTATGTGTGCTCAGTGTAGAAACCGCACCGTATCCCTCACGCGGGATGCGAATGCTGGCGCGTCCATTGATGGGTGTGGTGCTGGTCATCTATTGTGTTGAACTCACCCGTACCGCGCAATCACTTGAACCCTTATTGAAAACCATGATCGTGCTGGCATGGCTTGCGGGCATCGTCGCGCTGACAATGACCCAATGGAACGCAAAATCAGCCGATTTGCGCCCAATCATTGACACACTGCCCCGTATGAGCACGTTTATTATTCCCGGAGGTTTTAACCCTAACGAAATCGCAGGAGGCTTGGCTTGGTTAGCGCCGTTATCCGCCGGATTGGTATTTTACCCCTGGCGTAAGCGCGAAGAGCAACGGTTTAGCGGTTGGGCAGTTGGCGCGGGTGTGGGCTTCGGGCTAATCTTGCTGGCGTTGATTCTTGGTCAGAGTCGATTTGCGATTGCCGGTGTGCTGGTGACACTATTTGTGGTTGGTGTGCTGGTCGTCCCTGCGGGTATTCCGCGCTGGCTTGCGCTCGGTGTACTGGTCTTGATAACCCTGTTTCAGGTAAATCTCGTGCTGAATGTGGTCGATTTTTCTGCATCGAACGACGAGGAGGATTCTACAACAACCGGACTCACCGTCAGAGATGAGCGCACCTTCGGGCAACGGTTTGATATATGGCGCAGTGCGTTCGACATGGTGCGCGACCACCCTTTGACCGGAGTCGGTATGAACCGCTTTCGTTATGGTCCGGTGCGACAGGCGTATCCGGTAACAGGCTTTGATATTCCTGAGACGGTAGATGCAACTGGCTTCAGACCACGCCTCATTCCACATGCACATAATGTGTTTATTCAGGTGACGACGGACTTCGGTATACCGGGATTTATCGTTTACACGGGCTGGAATATTGTGATCGGTTGGATGCTGTGGCGGGGATGGCGACGGGGTAACACGGCGATTCGGGTAGCGGCGATAAGTGTGGGCGCGGGTTTATTGGCGCATTTTGTCTATGGGATGGGCGATGCTGTGACGCTGTGGGATCGGCTGATTTTCATCTATTGGTTGATGATGGGTCTAGCGGTAGCACAGTTTGTTTTGTTACGATCAATGCACACCCATGATACCGATCAACGCACATTAGAATAAGACATTTAAAATCGCGTAACCAAGTGCGAAAATACCAATCCACATGATAATGCCGACAATGATTGCGCCGAGTAAGGTCGCCATCGGTAAGCCATCAACCCCCGGCTTAGGCTGGGAAGTTTCGACAGGCATAGGTTGCGCCTGGCGGGGAAGGCTACGCACATTATTCTGTTGTGGTTGCTTTAATCGTTCTTTTCTTGGTGATGTTGACGTAATAGGATCAAACATAGCAATTTACATTCTTCATAATTTTATTCCTATATTATGACAGATAATGAATTAATTGTAAACAATATTTAGTGGATTAAGACGTAAGTTGTGCATATCTTATGACTGATGATAAAAACCATGTAACATTAATGAAAAAACTGCGTTCAGATGATGCCAATGACCGTCTGGATGCCGTCAATGTCCTCGGTAAACACGGTGATTGGCGGGCGGTAGATGCGTTGATCCCCCTTTTACAAGACCCGTCTAGCGATGTTCGGCGCGATACGGTCCTGGCATTGCGGCGTATCGGGGATACAAGAGCGTTTTCCGCTATGTGCCAGATGCTTGGTGATCCAGAAACCGCCGTTCGTCGGCGCACTTCGGCATGGATCATGAGCATGGGGCAGGATTCACGGCTGGTTCCGGCGCTGATTGATGTGTTGACCCACACCGAACAACGGATTCCTGCACGGGAATTCGCGGCGATGGCATTAGGCAATATCGCAGATCATGATGCAGTCGAACCATTGGCAGAAACACTCCTTGTCGCGCCACCGGAGCTTAAACGGCGCATTACACATTCACTCAGTTTGATGCCAGATGTCCGTGCAATCCCCGCACTAGCGATGATGTTGCACGATGATGATATTCCGACAACCAAAATCGCCGCAAAAACGCTCCGCAAGATTGCAACAGACGAAGCACATAACGCCTTGAAAGATGCAGGATTACCTGTTCAACCGTAGCGTGATTGTCCGCTATCACAACGCGCACCCTACGCTCGATATGCGCGCACTTGTTCACACAATGCATGGTGTTGTAGGCTAGTCACATAATGTAACCGAGTGAAAAGGGAATCAACCATGCGCCATCAAATTATATTGCTTGTGCTGTGTCTATTGATCTTCGTATTGCCCGTTTATGCCCAGAGCGATGACGATGACTACACACACGATCAAGATATTATCGTTAATGCAGAACTGCCTGA
>DAOTXB010000293.1:0-26700 GCA_034435575.1 Anaerolineae bacterium | reverse complement strand
TGTTCCCGCAGTGTTTGGTGCGATTGTGGTATTGTTATTGACCCATTTTATGACAGCATCCAGACGACCTGCACGTTAGTTAGGAAAGATTATGAGTAATTCAGCTCCACTTGGTCAATCTGTAGAACCTGATGAGGCGGAATCCCAAAACGGCATGAGTTTTACGCGTTGGGTAATGATAGGAGCAGGCGCTCTTGGTGGGATTACGTTACTTGTGCTGGTCATTGGTGTAATACTTGCGCTTATTGACTCAAGTTATTGGGCACCGCGTATATCAAGTATTCGTGATCTTGTTATTATTGTAGTAGTGCTCGAATTTATTCTGATTATTGCGGCATTAACGGTACTTATTCTTCAAGTGGCGCGCTTGATTAATCTTTTGCAAAATGAGATCAAGCCAATTCTGGAAAATACAAAAGAGACTGTTGATACTGCGAAGGGTACCGCGCAGTTCGTCGGCAAGAATGTTGCACAACCTGTGGTAAAAGCGGGTACATTTTTTGCCGGTTTGCGTGTATTTCTTCGTGAGTGGGGTGGTATCCGCCGTGCATTGAACCAATCTCGTCGCGATCTTTCCAAAGTTCAGCGGGAGAAGGCAGAACAGGGGATTGAATCGAATGATTAGGTTTGACTCAGAGAAGATATTTATCGGCTTTCGTCTCGGTTTTCTCATTGGTGCTGTTGTTGCCTTGTTTAAGGCACCACGTATCCGGCTTTTTGGCTGGCGTTCAGAAACCAACGAAACCGGACACGGTGTATTCGAGATTGTGACGGCTAAAGATCCAATCACAGAAAGTATCGCAGAGGGCAAGGAAGCGGCGAAGCGTCGTCGCCAGGAACTTGGGTTAAGTTAAGCATTTTGTATCTGGCGAAATGCGTCTGGAATTGCTCCCAATAAATCACTTGCAATCATCGTGAAACCATTGCCGTGATCCGCAGTTGCAATTTCTCCAGCTAATCCGTGAATATACCCCCCACAGATCATCGCATCTCGTGCAGATAATCCTTGTGCGACCAGCCCTGCAATCAAGCCTGCTAAAATATCGCCCGTTCCCGCAGTCGCTAGGGCATCATTTTTGAAGGGTAATATGAAAATCTCGCCTTCTGGCGTGGCAATTATCGTATGAGCGCCTTTAAGCACAATATGGATACCCCATTCTTGTGCTTTAGTTTGTGCGAGTTCCCATCGATTTTCTTGTACGTTTTTTGTGCTACTATCACAGAGACGGCTCATTTCTCCTGGATGTGGTGTGATGATTGTCGATTCAGGTAATAGTTCCCACCAATTTTCGATCTTCACAAGCAAATTTAATCCATCAGCATCAATAATCAGTGGTGCAAGTGTTATGGTGTCATCTGGTTCATGATTTGCTTTATCGATGCCTGCCTGAAATCCAATGGTTCGTTGTTTGCGTTTTTTAGATGGACGAGAATCGGTCAATAATGCTTTGATGAGTTCACCTGTTGTATCTTCTTGACCTAAGCCTGGTCCAATCAAAATAGCATTATAGTTCTCAATGTTTTCTTTAATCACATTGATCGCCTTTTCGCTGATTACGCCCATATTATGCGGTAAGGCAATCCACGTGGGTTCAAGGATGTTTCCTGCTATCATGCCGAAAACAGGGTAGGGAGTAGCGACAGAGACTAAACCTGTCCCGGCGCGGTATGCCGCCATCGCAGATAAAGCCGGTGCGCCACTATAGTTTAATGACCCTGCAACGATATAGGTTTTTCCAAAAGTCCCTTTATGACTATTTTGTCCGCGCGAAGGAAGAAGAGCCTTGACTACGATAGCATCTACAATCTGTGCTGTTTCTGGTCTAAATGCTTCAAATGTACCCGGTATACCGATGTTGGAAACACTCAGGTCGCCCGTGTAATTTGCTCCGGGAAAAGTGACTAATCCCGGTTTTAGCGCGATAAAGGTAATCGTTTCATCAGCAATAATCGTGTTTGAGTCTGTTTTGCCTGTATCACATTCAATCCCGCTAGGACAATCAACCGCTAATACCTGAATTTTTGGTGGTTTGGGTAAGTTGTATCGGTTTAATGGCGATAAAGTGATTGATTCTGTCTGTGCTTCTCGTATGCTATTGATTGCTTGATTGACATTGCGTAAGATTTTTTTGGCAGAATCTCGTAACGGTAAATTCAGACCGATTCCGAAAAGCGCATCAATCACAAGATCACTACTGGCGATCATATTTCTTAATACGCGCCCATCATGATCGTGCTCTGCATAGGCGGTAAATAATCCAAGCTCTTGTGTAGCCACAAAATTTGCATCATCATTAGTACGGGCTTTAAGTAGAAAAAGTCGTACTTCAGCATATTCATGTAAGTATCGTGCAGAGACCAGCCCATCACCACCATTATTTCCACCTCCAACCAATACCGTAACTTTCGGATTTTCAATGTTCTCTATCATCGCATGTGCACGTTCTGCTGTTACTTTACCCGCACGTTCCATCATATCGGCGTACGGCATAAGTTTTTCATCAACGAGGGCTTCAATTTCGCGGATGCGTGCAACAGATACGATCTTAAACATGAGATAATCCTTTTGGGAGACGGACTTCAGTTGATTATAACAACCATGATATAAATAAAAATCCGGCGATATTTGTCACCGGATTATATGCTATTAGATTTGAGATGGATCAATCCTACACAGTACGATCCACAACGGAATGTGCAAGTTCAATGAGCTGTTCTTTCTCGCTGGATTCCGGCAAAATATTGAGTTCCTCAATTGCCATCATAACCAATGATTGTGCTTGCATACGTGCTTCATCAATATTATCCAGCAATTTTGCTTTGATGTTTTCCATCATATCGCCATTTTCTGATGATGCACCATGACCGTTTTCTGTCTGTCCATTAGCAGATACAAACCCTTTGCCTTGCTCTAGGTCAATACCGGCTGTTTTACCAAGCTGTTTTTCGTCACCAACAATATCTAAAATATCATCGATAATCTGGAAGGCAAGCCCAACGTTATAGCCATAACGTCCCATCGCCTCGACTTCTTCTGTGCTTGCTTGTGCATATGTTGCCGCGAGTTCTGCACCACCTTTGAAAAGTGAGGCTGTTTTACGTGCGATAATGTCCATGTAGACTTCACGAGTAAAATTGCTTTCCTTTACCGCACTTGCTTGTAAAGTTTCACCTTCAACGAGTGCAACCGTTGCTTCTGCGAAGATAATATTAAGATCACCATAGGGTGCCATGAGCTCATAGACTTTGGTAAACAGAAAGTCACCTGTTAAGAGTGCAAATGTGCGCCCCCACAATTTGTTGACGGATGGGCGACCACGCCGCATAACGCCATGATCGTTAATATCATCATGGACAACGCTTGCTGTATGAACAAGTTCAAGCGCGGCGGCTACCGGGGCTAACCCTTTAAAATTCGCGCCACCCAATGCCGCATATGCTAGCATAATGAGACGTGGACGGACACGCTTACCGCCTGCCAAAAGAATATGTTTACTGGCATCTGTAAGCGGATCAACATCACTGTTAACCACATTGAGCATTACCGCTTCAACACGATTTAATGCCTTTTCGATCACATCAGGGTCTTCGATTTTTGCTGGTTTGAATAGAATTTTCTCCATGTTGGCTCACTATCTTTTACGTGATTAACGGCGATTTAGATTTTTATCGTTTGTGACTTTCATAACTAACTAAATCTATTTTACATAAAAAGACAACTGAGGTCAACGAAGTTACAGCTTATTTATGCGATATTTACTATTGGCATCTGTATTATCCATTTTTCTCAATTTAGGCATGCTAAATCATGGCTTTTGAGACGATCCATACAGCGATTCCTGCCCGAATACTCCAGGAAAATGTGCGAATCCAGTTCGAAAGCACAAGGGCATTATGGATTTTGGGGTTAAAGGTAGTGGCAAGCGCTGTATGCTGTGGCACATTGAGGAAAAAAGTAACACCCCAGATAATGCCTAATAGTCCCAGTCCGATCCAGAGTGGGGCAATATTTAGCTGATAACGTGTTTGGAATACGAGCAACAGCGCGGTAATCGCTTCAGCCAGCATAAGCGGTAGAACAACAAGTGTAATGCGATTTGTGTGTTCACGTTCGTACTGTGGAAAATTGGATTCACCAACGTGTTTAAATAAGGGGTAATGCACAATTTGAATCACCCAAATAATTCCGGTCATCATTAAAGTGGCAATTAAGTGAATGAGGATAAGCCATTTCATGGAAGTTTATAAATTCGAAGGGAGATCGTATAATGGGTTAAAGTTCTACAGCAGGCAATTTGAACTTGAATGTACTGCCTTGCCCTTGCTGACTATCAACCATGATTGACATATCATGCCGATCTAAAATAAGGCGAACAATAGCCAGACCAACGCCTGTACCACCGTAGCGCCGTGTTGATGAGGCATCAACCTGATAGAAAATCTCAAAGATCTTATCTAACTGATCTTTTGCAATGCCAATGCCTGCATCTTTTACAGAAAATTCAATATGTTTATTGCTACGCTTTGCGCTCACTTCTACTGTTTCTTTACTGAATTTGAGCGCATTGTCCATCAGCAGTTGCAAAATGGTGTTCAGCCCTTGCTTATCCGCCTCAACCGGCGGAAGTCCATCCTCTAAATTAATCTCCACACGCCCAATATCATTGCGGTATTCCCAAATACGCCCTAAGTTTCTGCGTGCATATTCTAACGCATCTCGAACAATAACAGGTCCAGGATGAATATCAAGACTGCTACCCAGCAGAGTGATGTTTTTAACTAAAGTCTCTAACCGAGCGGTTGCATTCCGCGCATATTCGACCAATTCTTCATCTTTAGCATCTTCCGCAAGCAGGGATACGGCAGACTTCACCTGTAGTAAGGGGGTTTTGAGTTCATGCGAGACATTGCGAACAATAGCATTCTTTAGTATTTCTATTTCTTTAAGGGAGCGTTGTTGTTCTTCGGATGTACGCTTGAGTTCTTCGAGTTGATTTGTGAGCGTTGTTGTGTCGTTTTTTAAACTGGAGTTTTCGTGTCTTAACCGTAATACAGTTTTGAGTTGATAGTCAATGTATTTAGTTTGTGGTGGCAGAACAAGATCAGCCCATTCATAGGGTAGGTTGCTCTCTACATCTCCCATGATTAAAACAAGTAAGGGGCGGATACTGTCATTGTCTTGATCTTCAATGATACGAAACACATCAAGATCTTCAGTTTGCGTTAAGATCAAAATAGCATCTGGTACGTTTTCACTTTTTGCTAAACTCTTTAGATCATCCTGTGTGATCGTACTCAGCTGATAGCCTTTTTCAGATAAATAGGTCTGAATATCTTCACCCCAACTGGGTGATTTAATGGCAAATACCTGTAATGTATGTGCATTTGCCTGACTATCGCCTGCCATTCTATCAAATCCTCAGTTAACATTCTTCTAGTATCCACTAAAAATCTTATCATATTGTGATGGCGCATAAAAGCAGGTTTATCGATTGTTGATAAACTCGAACTTTACTCTAGTGATTTTAGGCACTTTGTTAGAAAGTGGTTTGCTGTGACAATCACTCACAATTACCGATTGTCTGGCACAACTGATTGAGATGTAGTCGGTCATGCTGTGCAGTAAAATGCGCCATCTCAAGCAATGTCGTGTTCCCAAATATACTGTGTCGGGCTGGTCGGTACCAATTGTCTATATCGACATTTTCTAGAAATTCTATTGTCTGTTGCCGGGCGTCTGCAAATTGATGTGCGACTCGATAGCCATCATTATCACATGGCGTAGTATTTGGTCCGGGTGGGGTGTTCGGGTTTGCAAGAAATGGATTATCTTCCATAAGTATTTTCTGTAGGCGCGGTAATTGATGATCTCGTTCACTATCCCTTAAATGGCATAAGACTTGCATTATTGACCATTCATTTGGGTCAGGGTGTTGAAGCCAGAATCCTGCCCGAACCTGATCTAGTAGCCCGAACATTGCACCAATATTGCCATTATATTGTATAGGAATCATTGCAGGAGATAATGGCTTGCTATGCAGTGTGGATAGCCAGTCTGTTTGGTCTAATTTTTCCACGAGTTTGACAAGTGTATATTCATCATCTGTATCTATTTGAAAACTATGCAAACCGAGCGCGTCGGCGGGAACAATATCGTTTTTAAGACTATCCCCGATCATAATTGCTTCATCGGGTTCAATGCCCACCCGCGCCAAAATTTCTGCATAATAGCTCGGGTGTGGTTTTGTGAAGTGTGTATTATCCGAATGTGTCACAAATGCATAATCATCGGGATTATCTGGCACACCTGCCCAGCGTAATCGTTGTTGAATGGCTTCTAACGGATACAATGGATTTGTAGCGATAACCAGTGCGTAATCTGTCTTGAGGAGATAGTGTACTAGCTTGCTGGCGCCAATTATTTTCCCTGTACAATGTTGAAGAATTGGATACTGTTCTACAAAAAAATCTGCTAGACCTTCATGCAGTATGTTTTTGGGCAGATGTGTCTTCTCATGAAGTAGATTTAACTGTGCCTCTGCATTGGTTTGGCGCGGATTGTTGCCGGAAGCCATTGCACGTACGGCAGAGATTATCAACTGGGAAAAATGATCTATCTTCCATCGCTCATAAAAGAAATGATCGCATAATCGTAGATACTCTGTTGCGAAAGCACGGTCAGGATTTCGTATAAGCGTGTTGTCGAGATCAAGCAAAATTGCCTTAATCATCGTCGCTGTTTTCTAATGCTTTGCGGAAGAGATGGAGACCGGGGCGGTCATCCCCGCAACTGGTATACGCATCTTTATTATCGATTTCTTTCCCATCGCAAAAGGCTTTGACCTCGACAATTCTGCCGAAGCCCATAAATTTTGTTTTTACTGTTGCTGTTAATTCTAAGCGTCGGCTGGCGTTCGCATTGAGAATATCTGGCACTTCACACTTTGCACAGTCCTGGGGTTTCCATGGCATAGATTCTGTATTGCCACGTATGAGGCGACACTCTTGAACATTACGCCCACGATGGAAGTCCGCATGATAATGACGACACTCTTTTCCAGCAGGTGTTTGCATAACAATTATCTCTCACTCTTTAGTAGATAATACACCGGATTTAATCTGTGAACTTACTCGTCAACAAGTGCATTTTACCTATATTGTATATTGTAACACCATGAATTGATGCTGGTTTCTCGCCTTATTCATTTAGCTTTAACCATTTTCGCGCAACTGCGGGTAACTCATCAAGTGATCCAGTTTGTACTTTTGCATTCGGTAATGACTCAAGAAAAGACGAGCCATATTTTTTGGATAAAACGCGACGATCAAATACAGTGAAAACTCCACGATCAGATGTTGAACGAATCAATCTACCAAATCCTTGACGAAAACGTAGAATTGCATCGGGAACAGCATATTCGTTGAAAGAGTTGCTGTATGATTCTGAACGGGACGCGAAAATGGGATCAGACGGCACGGCAAAGGGCAAACGGACGATGATTAAGGCACTCAACGATTCTCCGGGGATATCTATCCCTTCCCAGAAGCTTTTGGTTCCCATTAAAACGGCTTTTTCAGACGATTTGAAGCCTTCTAGAAGTGTTTCACGGCTCGTACCATCACTTTGGTCATAAACCTCAATCTTGCCTAACATAAGGCGTGGCGTAATTGCTTGAGAAGTCTGTCGCAACTGACTATAGCTGGTGAATAACACCATCACACGTCCTTCAAGCGCCGCGGCAAGTGCGATAATGCCACGTTCCACCGCTTTTTGATACGACTGGCGTTGGTTTGGTTCAGGAATATCATCAGGGAGATAAATAAGCGTAGATTCTTCGTAGTTGAACACTGGTGGAATTTCAACGGTGTCGATGGCTTCTGCATAAAGACGCTCTTTGATAAACTCAAAGCTTTCGTGTGTTTGTAATGTAGCACTTGTGAGCACTACAGTACGCTTATTCTGCCACAAATACTGGTCAATCATTGGTCCAACATGCAATGGTGCCGATTGTACGAAGGGCTGAGTCGAGCCTTGCGATTGGCTGATCCAGTGAATTGTGTTGTTGTTGGGTTCCATAAATGTTTCGTGTAACGATTGTCGCGTTTCCGCAAAATAATTCGCGGCAGTATTTGCACTGTCTATAAGATTTTGTAGATCAACGCGGTTATCGCTAATTTTGCGTAAGGCTTTGGTCAGTTTAGCGAGCGCTTTGCCTATGACCTCGAAAAACTCATCTAATGTCCGCCAATGGGCTTGAATCTGTGCAAAACTACCGCGATTGCGAAGTTTGTTGTCGATGCGTAATAGTGTCAAATATTCCGTCGGACGATTTTGCTTTATTTCTTGCACAAAGGTATGAATTGCCTTGAAAATATTTGTGATATGGACGCCCATAAGTTTTAGGGCATCTGTCACTGTCGTCACAAAATTAACCAGACGTTGATGTTCTTTTTGTGAAGCATGGGCGGCAATATTTTTTAAGGTTTCTCCAAATAACCCTTGTTGCGGTGTGCCTAAAGCAACCAATCGTCGTTGTAAAGACTGTTCGTCAATCCTGAACGTCAAACTATGGGTGACCGCATCCTCCAATTGATGGGCTTCGTCAATAATCACGTAGTTATAGTCAGGAATGACCTGTCTATCTGACTTAGCATCCGCGATCAATAAGGCATGATTTACGATAATTAAATGTGCAGAAGTTGCGGCTTTTCGGGCTTTATAAAAGGGGCATATACCCTGCATCGTGTTTTCGCAACGATTCACGGTGCAGTTATCCGCACTTGCACTGAGCCGTTGCCAGATGGCACGTTCCGCTGGGCTTCTGAGGTTGATTTCTCCACGATCACCCGTTTGGCTTTGTGTCAGCCAAACGAGAATTTTAGCAAGTGTTCTCACTTCATCCGGGTTATTAGGTTTGCGACGACGCATTGCAGTAAGTTGGCGTGGGCAAAGATAGTGATCGCGACCTTTCATGACTGTGTACCGGAAGTCCAGATCAAGTGCTTTCTGTAAAGTGGGTAAGTCTTGATGGATAAGCTGATCCTGCAAATTGATTGTCTGTGTGGAGACGACAACGCGTTCACCATGATCGATAGCCCATAACACGGCTGGGAGCAAATATGCCAGTGATTTACCAGTGCCGGTATCTGCCTCAATCATGACAGATTTTGACTTCGTAAAAGCCTCAGTGATTTTTTCCGCCATTTTTACCTGTTGTGGACGGCGTTCATAGGCATCCAACTTTTCTGCAAAGCCCTCATCCTCTTCTAGGTAATGAGCTACGGATTGTGTCGAAGGGGCTGTTTTCTTACCAGCAGGGGATAATTCATCATAAGTTTCTGGAGCGGATATAAACCCTTGTAAGTCGTCAGGAACAATATCTCGGCTTGATGTATTACTCTGTTGCAAGGCGGCAGTGAAGACAATGCCAGTGCTCCACTGAACACTAGACCCAGCGGCGCTAATTTCCTGTAAAATGGTATGTGGTAGCTTGAGCAGGCGCTTCCATAATTCCCAGTAGAGCAGACCCGCCGCCCGGGCATCATCTAACGCACGGTGAGCGTTTTCTAACTCAATACCGACTTGCATAGTTAGGCTATTCAAATTGTAGCGCGGGGCACCCGGTAAAAGAATTGTCGCTAAATCATATGTATCAATGCCCTTATTGGCTTTGACAATCCCGTGTCGTTGCTGTAAAAATCCCATATCAAGACTGATGTTATGTGCGATCATTGGTGCATCGCCAATAAAGTCGCTAATTTCCGGCAGAACTGCGTTGATACCAGGGGCACCTTCAACATCTTCTTGCTGAATACTAGTGATATACGTGGTTTGTGATGGAATTTGAATGCCGGGGTTAACCATCGAAGCATATTCATCAATGACGACACCATCTTTCAGTCTAACAATACCAACTTCGATGATGTGATCGGTTGTAACATCTAATCCGGTTGTTTCTAAATCAATCGCGACAAGTTCCCCCCGCATCAGTTCTCCATTCTCTTTTCGACTGAACAGTAAATAGAGTTTGGATTATACCAGAAATAAAAGCACCCCCGACAAATTTTCGAGGGTGCGATGGTTTTGTAGCTATTGATATTCGGAAACTATTCTTCTTCCGCTGTAGCTTCTGGTGTTGCCTCTGCTTCTGGTGTAGATTCTAAGTCTGGTGTCGCTTCTGCGGTAACTTCTACATCTGGCGTTGCTTCCGCCCCAACCTCTAACTGTGAAACTTGTGCTAAGGAAAAGGCTTCTTGTAGAGATGCGCGCAATTCGGGTAATTCGACGAATTCTACACCTTGTAGTGACCCCTGTTCAAAGATGTCATAATTTTCATCACTATAGGCATACCACAGGAGGGATTGTACTTCCGGGCGAACAAGCGCCGCACTACTAACGACGAGTGACGCGCTACGAATTAGCGGGTACGTTTCATTCTCGATACTTTGGGGACCAGGGAAGTTGCATTCTCCACCATCACCGGGATCAATTCCCACAAGTTGAATATTTTCTTGATTATTTTCCACGACACGCTGATATTCTGCCCAAGTCATATAGGTCAGTGCCCCTTCCACATTAGCAGTCGCAGCCGCACGATAAAGTGGATCAGCATCTACCTCAGTATCTGCTCGCAAGGGCAGAATCGCACCACCGTCTGCCGGGGTAAGCAGTAAGTCAGTGTAGATGACAAGCTGATTTGTGGGCGCAAACAAGGTTAATTCTGTGTCTGCGAAACTATCCCGAATGTCGTTAAGTGCCGTGACAGCTTCTTCTTCTGGAGCAGATGCCCAGATAGATTGGATTTCGGTTAACGTTAGACAATGTAAGTCGCTGGTTGTTGCATTGGCGACCAGAACTACAACTTGATTACCGAGCGGGAAGGTGTATGTTTCGATGTTATTTGCGTTACATCCCTCAGCCTGCTCTTCGGTTAAGCCAGTACGGGTGACGATCAGATCAATTTCACCATTACACAAACGACGCGCACCTTCTATCTCACCAATCAGTGAAGTGGTAGGGGTTACACTTGGAAAGTCTGAAGTGAAACTTGAAGTTAATGTGTTGATATAATCAGAAGCGTGTGCCGCACCACCGATATTCAATTCGCCAAAGAGATTTCCGGGGATTTCAAATGCAACAACTTCTAAGCTGAACTGACGACCTGATTCTTCACCGGCAATAATTGAAGCATTGATTGCATAGGCATCTTCGCTAGGTGCCGTGAAACCCGCGCTAGCAATACTGTTAGCGGCATCCTCACTCGTTGCATAACTTATAAGTTCTGTGAGGTTCGTATTACTTTCTGTCGCGGTGCGATTTACATAGACGAGCAAGCGATCAGCGGCTACATAACGTTGATTTTCAACATTTTCTGCTGTAGGTTCGGCACATCCGAGTTCTGGTGAGGCACTAAATTGAACGCTACGTATTGCATCTGTAACAGCATTCTGGCTTACAACACCTAAAGCGAATGATTCATCTGCCACAGCATTTAGAATACCATCACTCGTTTCAACAACGTTGACATCGCTCCGTAAACCGAATCCATCAATGAGTTCATCGAGCATCACATAAAGTGCGGTGTTTTCCGGCGGTACATATACGGTGATTGGTGCGTCACCATCGATTCCCGTTAAACCAACGTCGTTCCAACTGTTGATAACACCACTCGCACTCGGTGCAAGAATCGTGTTCAGTATGCCCGTTTCAAGACATTCTAAGGCTTCAAATTCATTATTGGTGACAAAAGTCAGGATATTATGACCAATGAGATATTCATCATATTCCACCTGATTTGTCGTGCAAGAACTTTCTTCGTCCAATGTGATCGGACGTGTTGCAGTTGTAATTGTGGCTTCACCGAGGCAAAATTGCTCGAAACCAGCATCTGTGCCGGTAATCTCGGAATTTATGGTGACATCTAGTTCGCTTTCGTTTGCTATGATGTCTAATACTGGATTCACGATACCTGAACCAACTACCGTAATCGCGTCGTCATCTTGTGCCTGTAGTCCCATTGGGACGATCACAAGCGCAAGTAGGAACAACATTCCAACTCCGCGCTGAACTACTCTCATATTACAGCTCCCTTATAGGCGCGTTATAATCATTTACTTTGAAAATTGTAGCGGTATAAATCTGATTGTCTAGCCAAAGTTTTATTAAGGAGCGATATTGTATGTCAGATCAAGAGGTTACAATCTATGAAATTGTGGGTGGTGATGACACCTTTAAGCGCCTTGTTGAGGTGTTTTATTCCCTTGTGGAAGCAGATGAAACATTGCGACCTATGTTTCCAGAAGATCTGGAAGCAGGCAAAAAGTGGCAATATTTATTCTTACGGCAATTGTTCGGAGGACCTGAACAATACCATGAAGAACGTGGGCATCCACGTTTGCGGATGCGCCATGCACCCTATAAGATTGATAAGAAAGCTCAGGAAGCATGGTTGTTGCATATGTTAACGGCAATCGACGAAGTAGACATAAAAGAACCAGCACGTCAAGCAATGCGACAATATTTTGAGCGAGGTTCTTTACACATGATTAATTCTTATTTACCGGTGAATGATGAGTAAAAAACAACCGTCGACTAAACGTAAGGCGCGTCAACGTGAGTTACTAAACGCAACGCACGATAATAGTAGTCATGACCGGCAGTTCAATCAAAAAGTTGACAAATTAGCCGAGCGAGTGACAGCTCATGTATTAGGGTGGGGGCGTTTTAGGCGCATCTTGTTTGTGGGTTTTTCTGCATTGATGTTGGCTCTAGCGATAGGTGTGCTCTTTTATGCCTTCGACAATCGATTTATCATCCCAGAAGATGGCATGACGGTGACTTTTGCGCTTTATGTTCCAGTGATTGCTTCGACGATTGGCGGGTTTATCATTTATGCTGTGGGTTGGATTTATATCGTAAGTGTGCCATCTATAAGTGAGTCAGCACCAAATGTGGTTTTATGGTATCTTGGCATTACGTTAGCCACATGTGTTTTGAATTTTGCATGGCTATTAAATGTGTTTGCTGTTTTGGGTAGTCCATTAGGCTAAGTCTTGAGTTTTGTACAAACAATTCTGTTTGCACCGGAAAGTGAAAATTGATGTTGCGTCAGCGCTTGTGGATCATTTTTATCGTTTTTTTGTTACCGATGATACTTGTTGCATGTGACAGTGGTAACAGTGAAGATGTGGTTTTGCCAACTCGTGTGCAATCAGACGAAGAACCATCAGTCGATACTTCACCTGTGCCAGAATCCGGTGTTACGGCAGAGCCGATAGCTACTGAGAGACCGAGCCGTTCATTGCCACCTAGTTGGACACCTACACTAGCACCCACTCTGACTGAAACACCGGAACCGACACCTACCCGAGAGGGTGGGGCGGATGCGGTGCCGACTATTCCACCTGGCTGTGCAACATTTCGTCCTGATGCCTCAAACAGCGTCACGGAATTTACGCTTGGTGAAAGTCCCGTTGTTTCTTGGATTGCCGCAGATGGCGCACAAAATTATCGTGTTCGTGTTACGACAGAGGTTGGTTTTGAACTTACAACGGATGCACCGATTGTTTCCGATACATCAATTGCACTGGATAGTGAATTGTTCACTGAATCAGGACGCTATGGTTGGACAGTGGAACCATTGGACTCGAACGGTATACAAATGTGTATCGGTCTAGGTGGCTCATTTATTGTGAACGAATAAAAACCACACCCTGACTATCTTTGAGTGTAATACTCTTGTTTACGCCATTGACACTCAGTTCTGGCGTTTTGAGGGCAACTGACCAATCAGCTGTACCAATGTTCGTAAGTGGTAGCTGATTAGGAATTAGCGTCAACGGCTTACCCTCCATATTGGCAATAAACAGGGTTTGAACACGTTCGTCGGGGGAATGTCGTTTGCCATAGAATAGCACTGTTCCGTCTGTTGGGTGCAAATAACTGAACTCATCATTGTCGCTGAGGTTTTCAATCAGCCAGGTATGTTTACGCCTAAACTCACGTACTTTCAAGTTGAAATCTGCGCGTGTTGGCTCAACTTCATCCTGAAAATGTGAGATATTGCAGAATTCATAGACATCATCCATCCACGCGAGTGCAATATCCTTGAGTATTTTCACAGTCAGTTCAGGACCATCAATATCTGGTATCCATCGGCTATTCATAATTCGCGCAATTGCCTCAAGATCATACTTTGTGGCTTGTACCGCATGATCTAAGGCAAACATGAAATCTCGTAATCCGGCTAATGTCTTGAATCCATATTGCTTTAGTCTTAAAAATAAATCATCTTGTGCATAACGTTCCTCTGTCATCAGCCATTGAGAGAATCGTGCTTCTTCTGAGACAACCTTTACTCCATATGTATCGTCAGTATTCCTAATGAATCCCCACGGCGCACGCATCGACGCATTGATGAAATCCATCGGTACGCCGGGCATCATTGCGTAATCGAATAATTTTGTGGCAGGATTGTCATAACCATTACGGATAATCTGTGGAAGCGTGTTGCCTAAGTGTGTGTTGATTCGCGCATCAATCGGCACCTGCGTGCCTCTTCTCAACGTGTCGTGGTTAGCGCATCCTGTAATCCAATGTCGTCCCATTTCTGCAATTTCACGAATACGCCACCATTTATTTACCCAGAATGTGAAAATAAAGGGCGTGTTATGGGCAAATGTCAACGGACCCCACTGCCAGACATTTGGCATTTGTTTTGTAACTTCACGATAGGAAGATGCAATTTCCCAGTCTTCACGGGGCCACGGACGACCATCTTCAAAGATCATCCATGGGCGATATTGTATGCCTGCAACATCGAGTATGATGTCATTCATCAAGCGTAAATAATTATCATCATGCACCATAGTATCAGTAGATTCATCCCACCACTTAAAATCCTGTGCGCCATCCACACGAATACCGTCCACGCCATAATTATGTTTACGACGTTGCATTTCCAGTAACAATGCCCGGGTCACAGGATGCATATAATTCAGATTTTGCCCGTACATATTCGAACCAGCAAGAAACTCTTCTGGTAAAAGTGGAACTGCTTGATTATCAGTATGCCCATACACAATATCGAAGATCACTTTGATGGGCTTGTTAGGAAAGTTATGCAGTGTTTCAATCAAATCCATAAGCTCGTCAGGACGACCTGAACCGAGTAGGGTGGGGTTAGGTGCGGGGGATGCCGCAATCATGACATCATAGCCCCAATTAATGACCTTATGTTTTTTGAGCTTTACAGTGACTTGATCTTCATCTGGAGCATCTGCGATTGTTTCCCAAAATTGAAGACTCCCCTCATGTTCAATGGGCGGTTCGATGGGCATAAGTTGAATTGCATCGTAACCAATATAGTTCTTTTCTGCTGGTGTTAGTGGTGTATTGCTACGGAGTTTCTTCGCAATTGTTTGATAAATACGACTTAGCCCACCTAATGTCGCCTCACCAGACGCGGTGCCGGGGTGTATTTGTAAGATATTGACCGGTTCTTGAACCCGTTGGATACCATCAGGGTCTGGCGCAAGATCGAGATTTTGAAAATACGATTTATCTTTTCGCCTGTGTTGTAACCCTTCTATGTCATAGAGTTCTGATGGTGCGAAAACGCCATAAGGGACTGAGTTTGCAAGATAATCGGTAATATAATCCCATGAACCATCCGATTTTTGATACGTCAACCAGTAAAAAACACCAATGACATCTCTTGTACCCGCGTGCATACCCTCTACAACTGCCCAGATGTACACATCATCTTGCATTACAGGTATTCGATAGCGTGAAAACATAACTTGCTGTTGTTCAGCCAAAAGATCAAATTCTTGATCTGGGACTAGGATTTCTAAGAACACATTTTCGAGACGAATATTATGCTTGTGGAGTTGTGGTGCCCAAAATCCAAATTTCACTAAATCATCAATAATATGTGTACCAAGTTGTTTCGTAATGATTTGTGCGATGTCAAATGCATTTTCACTGCGCTGGCGTGTTTGTTTTGACCATTTCACGAGTTCTAAAGTAGCTTTTTCATTTAATGTTGGTACGCTTTTTCTGTTTGGCACGCTCTCGCTCCTGTAGCTGGATAATACAAAATCACGCACCAAAACTTTGGCGAACGATGTATGCTCTATTCATAATGAAATTTAGCAGTTAACTGTTTTGTTTCAGCGCATATTCGTTAAATGCTTCCGCTGTCCATGGGAGGGCAGGTTTGAAAAAGTGTTCGTAGATAACATCGGCATATACGCGAATCTCATATTGTGCATCTTGCGCCATGCGTAAGCGCAAAAACCGCATCAAATTATGTGCATCAACCTTGATAACGCCAGTGTAATAGACCGAAAATCCCGGCAGAAACAGCCGTGCCATTTCACGCGAAACACCGGACTCAAGAGCTGCTTGATAGAGCGTATAGCCCTTATCGTAGTGATCGATGAGCTGTTGTGTTAATGTCTCGTTGATGTCTTCAGAAACTGTACCTTCACTAGCTTGTTTATTATCTTCGGATTGCTTCCGCCAAACATCAGGGACATAGAAATCATCTTCTTCAAAAGGCGTATAACGACCACTTTGCATGTTTATGGATAGTGTGCGATGACGAACAAGTTGCCAATAGGTGACTACCGGAGCACGCAGGCGAAATTTAAATTCTACCATCTCAAACGGTGATGTGTGTGCGTTGCGGAGTAAATAGAAAAGCAACCTCTTGTCGCGTGTGTCTCCTTTACTTTCTCCTAAAAAGCTAACCCGTGCCGCATTGACTATGGATAGATCGCCTGAAATTTCTGTGTCAGGATGTGGCATCAAATCCACCAATTCTATCCAGCCTTTATCAAGAACATCAACTCGCTTACCGATAATCTTTGATGTCATTTAGTATCCCAACAGTGAGTAAAAAAGCATAGAAAAGTTATGCGAAATATTGTAATGCAAGGCGTACGCGCTCTTCGACATTATTTGGCGCATCTTTAGGGAGTGTTTGAATGGCTGATTGTGCCTCTATGATGCTGTAACCGAGTGCTACGAGCGTATCAATGACGTCACTATTTACATCATCAAACGTATTGACAGGTGCAGAATCTAAACCAACCGGCAACTTGTCTTTTAATTCGAATAGGATCTTTTGCGCGGTTTTCTTGCCAATCCCCGGCACTCTTGTTAATATTTCTGCTCGGTCACTGAGTACCGCGTTACGTAGGTTATCAATGCTTAGTGTGCTTAAAATTGCTAGAGCAACACGCGGACCCACACCGTTAATTTTGAGCAGTGTCTCGAACAATCCGCGCTCGGTTTCGGTTGAAAATCCAAATAACGTGAGGGAATCTTCACGTACAATCAAATGCGTGAACAAGAAAACATCATCATCCCGTATTTGTTCCAAGGTGGAATGTGGTGAAAAAACTTTATACCCCATCCCGTTGACCACAATAACAAGATGATCCGCTTCTTTTTTGGCAACAGTGCCTTGTATGGATGCAATCATAGGTTAATACAGACTGTTATAGCGCATCGTATGAATATCCGTGATGGCGACAGCGAGCGCATCTGCGGCATCATCCGGTCGTGGAATATCTTCCAGCCCAAGCAGAGCGCGTGTCATTTCCTGCATCTGTGCTTTGGACGCGCCACCATAACCGGAGATTGATTGCTTGACAATATTAGGCTTAAATTCTGCAATTGGTAATTTTGCCTGTGCCAGCGCAAGTAAGATGACCCCACGACCCTGTGCAACGGTGATTGCAGTAGTTACATTCTTTGCAAAAAATAGCTCTTCCACTGCGGAACGATCCGGTTTATGGCGGTGGATAATTTCTGTAAGCTCGGTAAAGATTGTGTTTAAGCGATCCGGCATATCATGCTTTGGATAAGTTTTGATGACCCCATAATCCACTGCGACCAGCGATCCATCATTAAGTTCTCTAACTACACCGTATCCGATTGTGGCTGTTCCCGGATCTATGCCCAGTGCTAATGTCATGCGGATTCAAGCGCTGTGGCAAGCTCGTCCGTAATTAGCAGATTTGATGATACGGATTGCACATCGTCCAATTCTTCGAGCAGATCTAGAATTTTCATATTTTTGAGCGCTGTTTGAATTGATTGTTCTGTCTCGTTTTGTGGTTCCCATCGCAGTTCGGATTCCGCCACCTTATAATCTGCATCATGAAGTGCCTGCTCAACCGCACCGAACATTTCTCTTGGTGTATATACGATGATCATTTCATCTTCTTCAACCACGTCGTCTGCGCCTGCCTCTGCCGCAACCATAAATACTTCATCGAAATCAATACTATCGCTATTTAGGACAATATATCCCTTCATATCAAATTGCCATGATACTGCACCATTTGTCGCAAGGTTGCCACCAGATTTGTTGAAAACATGCTTGATTTCTGCAAGTGAGCGGTTTTTGTTGTCGGTAATGACTTCTACCATGAATGCGATGCCATCGATCCCATACCCTTCGTATGTGATCTCCTCCATTTGACCGCCTTCAAGCTCGCCCGTGCCTTTCTTAATCGCCCGTTCGATATTATCTTTAGGCATGTTGGCTTCTTTGGCTTTTTGAATGGCAAGTTTAAGTTTGCTATTCATGGTTTCATCGCCACCGCCTTCACGTGCCGCCATCATGATATCACGTGCGAGGCGCGTGAAGATTTTGCCACGTTTGGCATCTTCCGCACCTTTTTTGCGTTTAATTGTTGACCATTTACTATGTCCAGACATACTGGTTTCTCCGTCTATTGACATACATTTCTAAAGCATAATTATACATAACTTGAACTCTATCGTCGAGATGCGAGGGGCTGTAAAATCATATGTATATGCTATAATGCGAGCGATTTAGAGCTTGTTGGAGAAATATTTTTGGCGGACTCTACAATAAATCCCACGATTACCCCTTCGCGCATTAATCTTAGCCCGGAGCGTATGGCGTGGAGTGTCATCTTATTATCTTTCACGCTTTTCTGTGTGATATGCGCTGTAACCACTATAGGCGTACAGTGGTTCTTTTTTGAGTCCACTGTATCTCTGGGTGTAACGCTACAACCGGGGAAGGGCACAACAACCCTTCAAGGTAATGCAGGTGGTGAGATACCAGTACGCACGAGTCGTATTATCCAAATTGGAGAGTCCATAGAAACGGAAACAACTGTTGAGCGTTCACAAACTAGCCTGATTTTTCAGGATCAGGCACGGTTTGTCGGTATGGTGACGTTGGGCGAAAGCACAGTGTTGAATTTACGTAATGCTTCCCGTCCCCGGTTTCAGTGGGGGAGTGATAATTACCAGATTGATCTATTAAATGTAATTGGCGAGGTGGACGTACGAATACCAGAAGACCTGAGCCGTGATATTGAAGTCAATATTTATTCACCTAATGGCACTTGGGTACGGCTAGGCGCAAGTGGTCAATACACCGTAAATGCATCCACAGATATGATTTCGGTCTCGAATTGGTCTGGTGAAGCAATCCTCGTTGTTCCTGATAGTACGATTCAGCCACGATCTATCCCGCAAGGTCAACGTGGTGTGGTTGCGGCAGATGCAACAACAATTGACGTTGTAGATGCATCAGTAAATTTATTGCTCAACAATACGTTGACGATTTTCGATGGTGAAGAGTCTGAAGATGAAGATGGGATGTTCGGCGTAAGTATGGTTGGCTGGGCATGCTCGCACGAGCCACTTAATTCAGGTCCCCGTGGTGAGCTTGTTGAGGGTGTTTCTCCTGATGGGCAGAATGCGTTGCGTTTACTGAGAGTTGGGGCTACTGCGACTGGACGCACAGGGTGCAATCAATCACTTGGTGACCCCGAATTTGGTTTAGATGTCACCCGCTTTAAAACATTGGAACTACGGATTACGATGTTTATACAGCATCAGTCAGTGCCTTTATGTGGTATCGTAGGAAGTGAGTGCCCACTGATGATTCGGGTAATTTATGTTACGGAAGATGGCGTTACAAGAGAGTGGTTTCATGGCGTGTACGCGGAACGAAACGACTCGTATCCTCTATTATGTACAAGTTGCTTCCAACCGCATGTACTGATTCAGAAAGAGGCATGGTACATCTACGAAAGTAATAATTTGTTTGATTTGTTACAACAGCCAGGCTCATCTCCAGAAGATGATCCAATTGGTTTGCAAGCAATTAAGAACATTCGATTTTACGCATCCGGTCATGAGTATGACGTTTTCTTAACGGATGTCTCCCTTCTTGCAAGTCAATCACCTGTAAATAGCAATGTTGCGTCTTCTACTCCTGACGGCTAATATGCTCAAACGATATTATTTAGATATTCTTGCTATCTTTATTTTACTGATCGTATCTGCATATTTGCGTCTAGGGGATGCAGATATTGTTGAATTCAAACGCGACGAAGCCAATTTATCGTTGCTAGCACTGGAGATGGGGCAAGATGGAGTTGTGCCACTGCTAGGAATTGGCTCTTCAATTGGATTTCCAAATGCGCCGATCAATGTTTATCTCCTTGCAATTCCGTACACCATAACAACTAATCCACAAGTCGCCACACAATTTGTTGGTCTACTAAATGTCATCGCTGTTTGGATGACATATGGTATTGCACGCCGTTATACGAATCTCTGGATTGCTTTTCTTATCGGCATGTTATTCGCTGTTAGTCCGTGGTCGCTTGTTTTTTCGCGCAAGATCTGGGCACAGAATATGTTATTACCATTTGTCATTGCCTCGGTCTATACAGGTGTAGTTGGCTTTATCGATGGAAAACGTTGGGGACAATGGCTCCATTTACCGATATTGGCATTTACTGGTCAGATACACTACGTTGCGTTTGTGCTAATTCCCGCTAGTTTATTTCTCATCTGGCAAGGTCGTAGTCGGTTAACACGCGTATTTTGGTTAAGCGTAATTCCTACCGCATTGGTTGTTCTACCCTATCTGATCGGTCTTTATCGAGGAGATTTATTGTCCCTTGATGCGATTACGTCCGCGTTGCGTAGTGGTAGCGATCAGGCAGATACCGGGATCAAGATTACAACTGACGCTTTGTATGGGGCAGGGTTGCTTATTTCTGGCGCAGAGATACACGCTCTTGCTGGATCAGAACGTTTTTTGGATTATTTATCAACTGTGCCGAATGCCTATCCATTACTTAACGTCTTATCCGTCGTGGTGTTTGTATCGGTTTGTTGGCTCGTTTTTCGTGCAATAACGAGGCGGGATGGCCGCACCCCAGTAGACATAGCCTTGGTTATCTGGCTTATCACACCCGTATTAGCGTTTTCAATTTCTTGGACACCGTATTTTATTCATTATCTTATACCAATCTTTCCGGCGGTTTTTCTCATCATTGCTTTTGCCGGTCATGATCTTTGGATTAAGCTCAATAAGACAAGGCGACGCGGGTTTATGGTGTTATCTGTAGGAACCATCAGTGTAATTATAATCTTGCAATGTGTGTTATGGTTTGCATTATTGGATTTTGTGAATAACAACGCGACTTCAGATGGCTTTGGCATTCCGCTTGGTTACTTGATGACTGTGCGTGATGAGATTATTGAACAGGTAGATGAAGGTCATGTGATTGGGCGTTTTGAAGGGCAGGCGATTGTTTTTGATAGTGAGCCAACAGTCTGGAACGCACTGCTTTATGATGTAGATAATGTACGGTTTGAAAATCGTCAAACGCAAGTTTTTCCCGCATCAGAAACGCTTGTGTTGAGTGATCGATGTAACATCATTCCAGATAGGATAGTCTTTAGGATGCGGGAAAATGAAGGATGCTATAGCTTAGATCAGCGTTTTCCCAATCAACTTGATTTATCGACGTTTACAATAATTAATCAAGATCAGCCTTATCGATTTAATAATGGTGTGGAACTCATCGCTTATCGGTTCGATGAATATACATCTGAAGTATGTGTCTCGATAGTTTGGCAGATCATGCAACGCACCGATCAAGATTATATGTTTGCACTTCCATTTTTTGATGCAGATGGTAACCGATTGCTAAATGCTGATGGGCTATCCTGGTTTGGGCGTTACTGGCGTGAGGGTGACACTGTGATTCGGGAATTTTGCGTTCCGTCCCCGGAAGCAGAAGTGCGGGCATTCACTATTGGAATGTATACTTACGATGGCGTTAATTTTTTCAATGTTGATTTGCTAGATATGCAGAATGCACCCGCAGGGCAGAGCTATCATGTTGAATTATCGGTTCTCGAACCCTAGGCTCATATCTTTAAGTGATGTCCATCCACTTTTTCCAATAATAAGATGATCAACAAATACAATATCTAGCAGTTTGCCTGCATCCGCAAGGGCTTGTGTCAATGAAATATCCTCTGGCGAAGGCTCCGCGTTTCCATGTGGATGATTATGTACAAGAATAAACGCTGGAGCATCACGTATAATGGCTTCTTTGTATATTTCAGCAGTTCTGATGACTGCGGCGTTAATTGTTCCCATATAAATTGTAGGTATGGCAATAACCTGTCGATGATTATCTAGCAAGATAATACGAATGTGTTCACGTGATAAATGATGCATATCGGAAACAAGTTTATAAGCATCTTGTGCATTCTTCACGATCATTTTCTCTTCAACACCGTTCATCAAAAGTCGTCTACTAAGTTCTAGACTTGCAATAAGCTGATGTGCTTGTGCCTCGTTGAGAAGTGACTTACTCTGTATATCCTCGACAGTGGTATTTAATAGACCGGTTAAACCACCAAAATCCCATAGTAACCGTTGTGCGAGGTTATTGGTATCAGAGGGTGATGTATGACTGCCTAAGATCTTACTTATAATTTGCACGTCGGATAAACGGGAAAAATCAAGATATTGCTTATGATTTGGAGTATTTTCATCATGAAGATGTTGTCCATCGGTATTCTGGTTGACCATAACGTATAACCAACGGCAATTATTTTGGATAAAGGTATCTGTATTGTAGCATTGTTATTTGCGTTGCGCGCCGGTTAGGCTACTGATATACTGACTCATGTTACAAAGAATTCTAAGCGTTTTATACGTTGTCTCGTATATACGATGAAGTGAATTTATCGTTATTGTATTTGGTTAGGTGACATTATGTTAGGGATTGATCTGGGCGGTTCCAGTGATTTACTGACGATTGGGTTGGTATATGTTGGCATACTGGTCGCGGCATTATGGTTAGCGATGATTGTGTGGACATATCGTGATATGCGTGCGCGTTCTCGTGATAACCTGGCTCAAATTGGTGTCGCATTCATGGTTGCACTATTAACCTTCCCCGGTTGGTTCGTCTATTTGTTGGTACGTCCCAGAGAGACGCTATCGGAGGCTTATGAGCGCTCACTAGAAGAGGAGGCATTGCTCCAAGAAATTGAGGAAAAGCCCACATGCCCGGGGTGTGGTCAGCGTGTCAAGCATGATTGGCAAGCCTGTGCATTTTGTCATACACGTTTGAAAAAATCATGTACGCATTGTAATCATCTATTGGAACTATCATGGGATTTATGCCCTTATTGTGCAACCATACAATCGCAGGATGTACAGGATGATTTCTTAAATTTGGAAAGCCTGTCTTATTCAGCACCCCAGCAACAAACACCAGAACCTCGTATTTCGTTAAGACAAAATCGCCCGGCGAACACGCAGTCCGCCGAGCAAGTGGAGTTCATTGACGCTGATGATTATGAGTATTAGTGTCTTAAAGTTCGCCTGATTCGCCAATGCGATGAATTTTGAGCATGTTTGTCTGCCCGCCTACACCGAATGGTACACCGGCGATTACAATAATCATGTCACCGTTATTGACAAGATTAGCTTCTTGTCCCGCTTTAGAAATGGTGCTAATCATTTCATCAATCGTATTGAAATGAGGAATCATCAACGGGACAACACCCCATACTAATGCCATGCGACGAAATGTAATTTCGTTAGGGGTCATACACAGGATAGGTGTGCGCGGACGCTCACGCGCTACCCGACGTGCAGTGTATCCTGTGAGCGTGGTGGTGACGATTGCACGTGGGCTTAGTGCCTCCGAGATATGGTAGGTGGCTTCGCTGATTGCATCTGAACTACCATCTGTACCCTCTTGTGCTTTAAATGTTTGGACATCCCAATGCTGTGGTCGATTTTGCCAGACATTTTGCTCTGCAATCGCGGCGATTGTTGCCATAGTTTCTACCGATTCAACGGGAAACTGACCAGCGGCAGATTCGTTGCTTAACATGACAGCGTCTGTGCCATCGACAATAGCATTGTAGACATCACTCGCTTCAGCACGGGTAGGGCGGGGACTATCTACCATTGAACTGAGCATTTGTGTGGCAGTTATGACGGGTTTGCTAGCGGCATTGCATAGGCGAATAATACGCTTTTGGTGAAATGGTACTTCTTCCGCCGGAGTTTCTAGACCAAGATCACCACGCGCGACCATAATGCCTTCACATACATCAATAATTCCGTTGATATTTTCCAATGCTTCGTGTTTCTCAATTTTTGCGACGATTGCCGCAGTGCCGTCGAGATGCCGCATCAACCATCGTAATTCTCGAATATCGTCCGGTGAGCGTACAAACGACATCGCAAGGTAATCGGTGTCTTTTGAAAGTGCGAATTCAATATCTTCGCGATCTTTATCGGTAATTGCGGATAATGTGAGGAAGGCGTTTGGTGCCATGACACCTTTGCGCGAGCTTAACACGCCGCCAATGATGACCTCACATTTTAGAGATCGTCCGGTAGTCTCCGTGACAACAAATTCTAAATTTCCGTCATCAAGCAGGAGTTGCATGCCAGTATTAATATCCCGAACAAATTCAGGATGAGGCAAACTTACGATATTATCTGTACCGTCTGCCTCATCAAGCGTAAGGATGATCTGGTCGTGCTTGTTGAGTGTAAGAGGCTCCGCAATTTTGCCTACGCGGATTTTGGGACCTTGAATATCGCACATTATAGCGACGACAACACCCTCTTCTTTGGCAACTTTCCGTACAAGATCAATGGTACGATCATGTGTTTCGTGTTCCCCATGAGAGAAGTTGATGCGTGCAACGTTCATCCCTGCCCGAATCATATGGCGAATTGTTTCTTCATCCCATGAAGCGGGGCCGATGGTGGCAACGATCTTTGTGCGTTTGGTATCCAGTAGATTGCCTAGCACGACCTGTCCTTTCGATACTTGTGAATTAGCTAAAGTCTTTCAGGTTGGTAAAGGCGCTACGCCCTGCGTAGACTGCCGCGCTACCGAGTTGCTCTTCGATACGTAACAGTTGATTATACTTAGCGATACGGTCGCTACGGGCAGGTGCACCGGTCTTAATCTGCCCTGAATTCATCGCAACTGCAAGGTCTGCAATTGTGTTATCCTCAGATTCACCACTTCGGTGGCTGGTAACAACTGTCCATGCATGTCGTTGTGAAAGCTCAGCCGCCGCGAAAGCTTCAGTTAAGCTACCGATCTGATTAACTTTGAATAATAAGGAATTGGCGGCTTTTTCGTCAATGGCGCGTTCAACACGTTCGGTGTTAGTGACCAGAAGATCATCACCGACGATTTGAACCTTATTGCCGATTTTTTCTACGAGCTTTGACCAATTGCCCCAGTCGTTTTCATCAAGACCGTCTTCTAGTGAGATAATAGGATAACGTTCTGCCCAATCTGCCCAGAAATCTACCATCTCTTCGCCAGTTAACTGCTTGCCTTCGATGGCTAGATTATACTTGCCATCTTCATAAATTTCAGATGTTGCGGGGTCAAGGGCGATGAATACTTCTTCACCAGCCTTATAACCAGCTTTATCAATCGCTTCCATGATAACATCTAATGCGGCTTCATTTGATCCAAGGCTCGGTGCGAAGCCACCCTCGTCACCTACAGATGTGGGATACCCTTTATTGTGGAGTACCTTTTTGAGTGTCTGGTAGATTTCTACACCCCACCTCAATGCTTCACGGAAGCTTGGCGCACCAATTGGCATCACCATAAATTCCTGAAAATCAGTGCTATTGGCGGCGTGTTTACCGCCATTCATGATATTCATCATGGGAACGGGTAAAATGTGAGCATGCACACCCCCCAGATAAGCATAGAGCGGTAAATCGAGACTATTGGCAGACGCATGTGCAACCGCCATGGAAATGCCCAGAATAGCGTTCGCACCCAGTTTGTTCTTGGTGGGTGTGCCATCCAGTGCGATCATTTGCTCGTCGATGACCATTTGTTCAAACGCGTATGCGCCGATGAGTGCTTCAGCCAGTGGGCCATTAATGGATTCGACAGCTTTAAGTACACCTTTACCCCCATAACGGTTTTTGTCGCCGTCACGTAATTCTAGTGCTTCGTGTTCGCCGGTGGAAGCGCCACTCGGGACTATTGCACGACCAAATGCGCCGTCACTCAGTAGAACTTCAACCTCTACAGTGGGGTTACCGCGTGAATCTAAGACTTCACGTCCGTGAATTTGTTCAATAACTGACATCGTTATACTTTCTCCTCATTGTTTGCCTTGTGCAAATCAATATATGCCAATATGTTGAGCCGAAGTGAATCATCCTTCGGTTCGGGAAGCCATTATAATATAATTCGTTTAACAGACCCATGAATTGTCTTAACAAAATGTTCATGTGGTAAATTTGTTTCGGCAATTACAATTTACTCAAGCCTGTTAAAGACAAAGAGAGTATAAAAGGGACATCCCATGAT
>DAOTXB010000292.1:0-13602 GCA_034435575.1 Anaerolineae bacterium | reverse complement strand
CCGGAGCGGCGTAGCCAAATGAACCTGATGTCTCGGCTTCGTTGTCATGACCAATCTGTTTCGCCAATCCAAAATCAGCAAGATAAACGTTGCCCTGCTCGTCAAATAGAATGTTCGCTGGTTTGATGTCACGATGAACAATCCCTTGCCGGTGTGATAACGCCAATGCGGATGTGATCTGGCTGAGCCAGTTCAGCGCTCTTTGAGGAGATTGTGCACCAGCCTCGAACTGGTCTTGTAGGCTACCGCCACGCAGATAGCGCATAACCAGAAATGCCCCATCAGGCTCGCGCCAAAAATCGTACAGAGGCACGATATTGGGGTGTTCAAGACGAGCGACCAGTTGCGCCTCATGTTCAAAGCGACGTATAAAATCGGGCGAATTCGCGTGTTGTGTCTTGATTACCTTAATAGCAACTTCACGATTGACTCTGAGTTGGTATGCCAGCCAGACAGTCCCCATACCCCCTTCACCTAGTATTTCGAGGAACTTATTTTCTTTGTGAATTATGTTTGGCGCAATCGTAACATGTGACATAAGCAAAACAAATCATGGTGATCTTAAGAAAATATTTATATTCGAATATAACACTTTGCTGAAATTACCGACACTTTTAAGTATGCTTCGATGTAGAAATTTGTGCAACAAATTTATTGCAGCATCAGGATAATCCGGTGACCCTCATTCACCTCTGGGACACAGTATTCAGTATAGCGTGGGCAGATCTGAGCCTACTCCCCACCTTTAACAATTTGCTGCACCCGCGTCCCAGGGGTCGTGCCACGCACCGAACGGGCATAAACCCGTTTTACATTGCCACCAACCCAGCGTGCATAATCATAATCATGCACCATCAGATCGAGCATATTCCCGCCGGAGCGTGCTTCGTCAGTAAACCAGTTATCATTCTTCTTGCGTGGTTGATACCCTGCACGTGACAGGCGAATCACACAGGGTTTGCCTATCTGTCCGTTCTCGATGCTCTGTTTGGCAAGCCGATATTGCGAGACAAACCGCACAACCTAGGCAATGTAAAGATGTGCCCCGCTTGCCTGACACGCATCGATCATCGCCTGTGCATCAGCAACAGACAGCGCCATCGGTTTTTCACAGATACCGTGTTTGCCAGCGGAGGCGGCTTGTAATGTCATATCTTTGTGCAAGTTTGTCGGGACACAAATATCGAGAATATCGACATCTGCAATTAAGTCTTCTAGGCTGTCATACGCCTGAATGCCATATTGTTGTGCAAATGCTTCAGTTGACTCTCGTCGATTTGACACAACACCGACGAGATCAGCCCCTATAGGCTTGAGTATTTTCCACGAGGGTGCATGAGCATGACCCATTGAACCCGTACCAACTAATCCTATTCGCATAAATCATCTCTTTCTCTCTCTGTCCTCAATAAGTTTAGTTTTCGCGTTGATACACAATTCGACCTTCTGCTATGGTGAGATGGACATTAATTGCGTCATCAACCAGAATTAAATCGGCGTCTTTCCCAACCTCTAGACTACCTTTGTGATCAGATATATTGAGTGTGCGTGCCGCGTTCAAGCTACTGGTCTGCCAGATTTTTGCCAGTGGTTCGCCTGTTGTTTCCATGAAATTGCGTAACGCACGATCCATTGTCAAGGTGCTCCCTGAAAGTGTGCCATCCGGTAAGCGCACAGCACCATCTTTAACAACAACTCTACGATTATCGTCTTTCTGATATTCGCCATCGTCAAACCCGGCTACACGCACCGCATCCGTGATGAGCACCACACGGTCAGCCCCTTTACAGGCATAAAGAATTTGCATCACTGTTGGATGTACATGGATGGTATCTGCAATGAGTTCGCAGTACACTTCGGGTCGTGTGAGTAATGCACCAACACCACCTGGCTCTCGGTGATGGATGCCGACCATTGCATTGAATGTATGGGTGGAATGGGTAATCCCACGATCAATAGCAGTTTGCATCTGGTCATGCGTTGCCGAAGTGTGGGCGGCAGAAGCTGTAATACCCCGTCGCCGACATTCGTCAATCAGCCACCAATTCTCTTCGTACTCCGGTGCAAGCGCCAGCAACTTGATAATATCCATATTGAGAAATTCTAAGGCTTCTTCATGCCCAGCACGGCGCACCTGTGATTCAAGTTGTGCGCCTCGCTTTGCCATGTCAAGATACGGTCCTTCCAGATGCAATCCGAGAATAGTGGCACCATTAGGTTGTGCGCCTTGCATTTCGGCAACAATTTCGAGGGTCTTGATAATTTTCTCACGCGATTCAGTCCACGTTGTTGGCAGGTAGCCTGTCACCCCATGTTGTGCATAAAATGTCGCCATCGCATGAATAGCATCGGGTGTTGCGTCCATGGTCTCGTGCCCGACTGCACCATGCACATGCACATCAATGAAACCGGGGATGAGGTTTAACCCCTGTGCATTGATGTGTGTCACATTCTCGAACGATGGTGCATCACCGGCACCCATCGCACGGATCTTATTGTTATCTACCAACAACCAGCCACGCGCTATCACACCTGTGGTTGTCATGATGCGCGCATGTTCAATTAGAGTGGGCATGTTTCATCTCCTTTGTGTATTTTCTAGTCCATGCCAGACAAGGCTGGCGGCACCAATCGCGCTATCCTGTACCTGAGATTCTAAAATAGGGACTTCTGCATGAATTTCTCGACGTGTTCGGGCGCGTAATTTACGTTTAACATCCAACGAGAGAAAATCGAACAGCACATGACCCAGCCCACCACCGATCAGGACTACTGCCGGGTTGAGGATACCCATACACGCAATCAATACCGAGCAAAGCCAGTCTGTCATCTCATCAAGTAAATGTTGTGCTAATGCATCCTTCTGCGAGAAGGCATCAAGAATAGATTGCGTTGATATATCGTCTAATGTGTTCAGTTGACTGTGTGGATACTGCGGTAAATAGTCGCGGGCACCGGCTAATAACCCCACGCCAGAAACATACATCTCAGGGCAACCGTTCATACCACAGATGCATATTCTCCCATTCGGGTTGAGTGGCATGTGTCCAATCTCCATGCCTGAATACTGTGCGCCTTCGACGATCTCGCCACCAACAAATGCCCCACCGCCCAAGCCTGTACCAATTGTAATCAGTACAAAGTCGGTTTCTCCCTTAGCCGCACCAAAGGTTTTCTCTCCGAAGGCGGCGGCGTTGCCATCTTTCTGTAACCACATGGGAAACTGATCGCCAAGATGTTTACGGATACCTTCAAGGATATTGATGTTTTCCCAGTACATATTGGTGGCTTTATAGACCAAGCCCGTATGTGGATTCAGATGACCGGGTGTACCGATACCGATGCCTGCGATGGGCGTATCCACCGCATCAATGATCCACCGTGTTCCCTTCGCTACCTGAGCAAAAACTGCATCTGCGCCATCGGGGACAAGAGTCGGTAAATGGTGCGATTGCAGTATCTCACCCGATCGATCGATGGCAACAAAAGCGATCTTCGTGCCACCGACATCAATACCGATTGCAATATCTTTGGACATACTTCATCCACCTTAATCCCAGCGTAAGGGCAATTGATAACGCGCAAGGTGTTTCTGATATTTTTTGAGCAAGGTGTGATTATGTTCAGTGCCTTCAGGAACATTGGCACTTACCAGGATAGGAGGCGTTTTGCCATTTTCTGCCATAATGGCAACTGCCTGGGCAGTCATCGCCTGGATTATCGCACAACCAACCATGGTTGAGGTCGCCCCTGTTTGGTACTCTTGATTCGGAACATTTAGCACAACATCGCCGCGTGTCCCATGGGTATCAATCACAATATCGGCGACATCATATAATTTTTTACCGCTCGAATGGCGTGTTTCAACTGATTTGCTATGCGTCAGCGAGGTAATAACAACGACAGTCAGCCCTTTTTCTTTGCCGAGCATTGCCATTTCAATTGGGACAGCATTAATACCCGAATTAGAAATCACCACCAGCACGCCACCCGTATCTAGCGCAAATCGTCCAGCAATGATCTTCGCCATACCTTCAATACGTTCTGCATCGCCGTCAATGACATCGTCGATCAGTACCGCAGGTACAAGCCCACCAGCGCGTCCTGCACCATCACGCGCGACAAGGGCAGAGTGACCACTGCCAAACAAAAATAGTAATTGGTCAGCTATGCGAAAATACTCCTAGAGTTTTCATAAAAAAATTTTTCTTACTGTACCGCATTAGTGCATGTTCTGCACATACAATGGATATGTGTGGTTGTGCGAGGAGCAACAGTATTTGGTAGTTTTGAATATGGTATGCAAATCAATGAAAATCGAAGTGAAGGTCATTCTCTAATTTCCTCATTTGGACATGGCATTGATGTTATGGATATTTTCGAGAGTGCTGGACACGGTGCAATATTTGCTGGTGGCTTAGCCTTTGGTACGATGTCTGCATTAGCTATGCCACGCGCATTTGCAACCTACGCAACAGCCTCTGGTGGATACACAGTTGCGCGTAACGCGATGGATCAGCATAGTGCGCCCTCTTGGGCAAAGTTCGGCGTGGATGCCGTCGGCGACATCGTGCTGGCGTATAATAAACTGACGGGCGAAATCGGCGAGTACGAAGTCACGGCGACCATCAACCATGTCGATGAGGTCATCATCCACCTCTACATCGACGGCGAGATGATCCTGTCGCTTGATGGCGATTATGGCGTGGTCGAGTCCGTCGTGGTCGTGGACGATGCCGATCAGCGGAGTTTTGCGTGACGGTAGACGAGGCACACACCTTCTTCATTGGAGCCAGTTTTTGCCTCATGAGAGTAAATACGTTTAAGTATAAGACTTTGTTAGTTAAAGTATTCGTGGACAGTCTGAATCTGCTGTTGTACGGATCTTTGCTGTTCCTTCCCGACTGAAGTCGCGACAATATGCGACGACATGTGTACCGGGCGGCAACGGGCAATCTTGCCGGATAAGGTGGAGATAGCGGTTGTCAGGGAATGACATAACAAATTACCTTTTGCTTAGGTGTTTACTTGTATATGAAATGACAGAAGCTACTAATGCGGCTAGGGGAAGATCAATCAAACCGATGGCGGAGAAAGTAGCATCAATCAAAAGATACATGAAGTTGTGGCACTAGGATTGCAAAAGCTCAGTCAATTAGAAGTTAAAAGAGCCTTCAGATTATCTGAGGCTCTTCACTGTTACATTGCGTGGAATGAAAGTTTAGTCGTCTTCGCTTTCTTCAACAGTTTCATCATCTAACATTTCATTTAATATAATGCTTTCGGCGACAATGACTGCGTCTTCATAATCTTCAAAGAAGTCGTTATCCAGTTCAATCCCGAATTCATCTTCTAGACCTTGCATGTCAAAGGCACGTACTGTACCAGTTACAGATACTTCCGGGTCTTCATCAGCAAGAACTTCCGGGTCTAAGCCATTGATTAAGTTTTCACCGGTCGTGATAACAACGATTTGTTCTGGGCTGAAGAAATCTTTATCTTCGATGACATAAACATTGGCGCCAAGATATTCGACAAATTGTTCTTCAATTGTAACTGTTTGGTCAACCATTAGAGCTGGATCATCTAGAATATCGCCTAATTCTAGCGGTTCGATTTCATCCATGTCAAGGTCATCGATAATTATAACATTATCAGCAATCACAACAATTTCGCCGTCATAGTCCTCGAAAGTATCCTGAAACAGGTCTAAGTCGAGATCAGTTGTGTATTGCTCATAAACATCACCCAGTACAAATTCCTGGATTGTCCCTGTTACCTGTACTTCAACATCATTATCTGCCAGTTCTCTCAAGTCGAAACCATCAATCGTATTGGAATTATTAACAACCAGAATACGATCAGATTCGAGAAGTGCTTCGCGTTCCATCACGAAAATCTGTGGTGTAATTGCTTCCACCAACTCATCTTGTATAGTTACAGTTTCCCCAACATATGTCATAGGGTCATCATTGATTAGGTCAATGTCAATAATCGTATCGTCGTCCTGTGCAAAAACGCCGGTTACGGTCAGCAAAACTACAGCTAACAACGCAATTAGTCCTTTAAACTTCATAACAAAATATCTCCTTTTGAGTGAATACTTTGTCATCATAGGATGATTAGCTAAACTGTCGCAGTAGTATGCTATACATGCCAATTAAGCATGAAATGAACACCAGATTGAAAACTTGTTATCGCTGATAATGTAATGTTAAGGTTAACTTATATAGTGTTCATTATTGGCTATTGCACCAGAATTAAAAACACACCTCAGGCATGAGATGTGTTGTAATATCAACCCTAATGTGATGATATTTTACACTAGGTTGTGTTTTGATCCGTCAATAGATTTTTGCCAGATTCCGGTGTGCGAGAATGCCGTGCCTGTGATTCGATTTCCTCTGCTTCACTACGCAGACCACCTTCAGCATCAGTCGAAACTGAATCCGCCTCGATAGATTTTCTCGATTGCCCGGATCGCAGCCTGCTTAAAGGCTGACTATCCGTATCTGTAAGCATTTCTACTGGAAGACCCTGCGGGAATATCATTTCACGGGCTTCATCTGGCATTGAAATTCCGGCATCTTCAATGGCACGTTTTACCAGACGAATTAAGGATGATTTGACCTTGAGCCAACTATGTTGGGTGCCATCAATCCAGAAATAGATTTGTAAGTTGACCGTCGCACTACCAAGACCATCAACCAGTACCAAATGCTCAGGATCGTTAAGAACAGTCGGGTGTTTCTCCAACACTTGACGGATGGTATCCTGCGCTAAGGAGATAGAATCGTCATAACCAATACCTACCATAAAATCGATACGTCGATTGGGGTTACTCGTATAATTGTGGATAATGCTCTTATAAACCGTTGCATTCGGGATTTGAACATGATTACCGGCAAGGGTCATCAGAATAGTTGTACGGGTTGTCATCCGTTGCACAAAGCCTAGTACATTGTTTATTTCCACCAGATCACCGATGCTAAACGGGTTTTGAATACTCAAGAAAATACTGGCGAGAAAATTCTCAGTAATATCACGAAAAGCGATACCGAGTACCAAACCCAACAAGCCAGTACCACCGAGAATTGTCAAGGCAATATTGGTTAAACCAGCTACCTGAAAAACGATGTACAAACCACCTAAAAACACCAGAACGCCCACACTTCTGGAGATCACATTACGCAGTAAAATGTTCAGGCGCAATTTTTGTAAATATTGTCTCACCGTTCCGGTAATAAATCGGGCACTCATTAATGCCAGAATTAAAATAATCAGGCTGAACACAATCACCGGAATCGACCTCAATATCGCCCGCCCTTGATCGCGTAGACCAGTTAACACAGGTTGGGCATCAAGTATGGGAGGTGCCAAAACTTCAAATTGATTGACTACTGCGGCGACATCCTGTGTATTACGCGCAAGATCGCCCGCCCATTCCTTAAATTCATCGGTTTCTGTTTGCCCATTGAGGAACACCACCCCATCCTGTACGCGAACCTGAGGATCAGTAAACCAACCTGTAGCCGTTAATATGTTGAGCAGGCGCGTCGCTATTTCATCGTCGCGTGCGGTTGGTTGAACATCAACCCGTTCTGGCACATCTGATGGCTCATCACTTTCGCCTGGAATCGGTGTTGCAATATCGTCTTGAGCAAGCATAAACGATGCAGGTAAAATACCAATACAGATTACCGTAAGCATTATTAGCCATTGGCGAATGAGTGGATACAGATTAATCATCATTATCTTCACTTGTTGTGTCATCCGTTACTGATTCAACCAATCCCAACTGTGCGACTACTGGAGAATGATCAGACTGCGTATTGTGATCCAGCACTGTTACAAATTGCGACTGAAAATGATCGCTATGCCAGACGTAATCAAGTCTTAGTAAGCGTGGAAACGGTGCAAACTTATAATTCGGGAAAGTATAGCCAAGTCCATCACCAGCGACCTGAAAACTATCGGTATAGTGTGTGGCAACGAGATCATATTCTTTAAAACTATCAGTCATATTGAAATCGCCCAGCAATATCAGTGGTAAGTTCTCTGTAAGGGTACGTTGTACAATATCCTGCAAAACAACACGATGAGACTCATCATTGTAACCTGTTTCCCATGCCAGAGGGGGCCAAGGATGTGTATTGTATAACACAATTATGTTGCCATCGAAGTCGATTTCTACCCGTTGATGCCCTAACGTATGGGGAACATTATCATATTCCCAGTATTCATCAGCCTCAATCGGGTAACGACTGATAACTCCTTGTCCTTCATTCGGGTCTTGTTGTGGATGTAATGCCTGGTAGGGGTAGATATCCTGCAACGTCTCCACTGCCTGAGCACCTTCTATACTGAGTTCTTGCAAGGCGACAACGTCTGTATCAATATCGCGGATTAAGGGTGCAATGCCTTCTGCCGTTGCCTTTAAATTGAATGTCATCACAGTAATCTGCGGCACATCCGGCGAAAACTCAGGAGATCGGGGAATTATCTTAGGGATATAGACAAATGCAAAAATGGCGACAAACACTAAGCCAATAGCGATTAACCTTTTTGTACGTAAAAATAGCAATCCCAATAAGACCGGCACTGATAACCATAGAGCAAGTTCAAAGATGGTCTTGAGTAGTTCGATGGATGATTCGTTTGGTTCTATAGCGACATAGATCAAAAAGCCAACACTCATGAACAGAAGATAAATGATACATAATGCGAGAATCGCCCAGAATAATCCCCGTTTAAGATAATCGAAAATTTTCATGTATTATCCCACGTATTCGATTTATCCCATGCCTTCATAATTACTGACTCCCTCTAATGTCGGTTGATTGATCTGATCTTTATGGGCAAGTACGCTGAGTACACCATTTGTCTCCATCACAACCGCATATACATCATCCATACACGCCATCCCGCTCTGGCGAATCTCTGCCAATATTTCGTGCTTGGTGACTCTTACAGTTAGCATGGCATCTTCTAAAAAATCGCCCTTATGGAAGACGAGTGTCGGTTCAGATTTAATCAGTTTATCAACTAGAGACCAGCGCAACGATGCCCAAGTAATAGCAAATTGTGCTGAAAGCAGTATGAGAAATGTAATCAATCCATCAACAATGGTGACGTTTTGCATAATGACTACCGAGGCAAATGTCGAGCCTAGCGCCACCGTGATAATGAAGTCAAACATGTTAAGTTTTGCGAGTGATCGCTTACCGTATAGCCTTAGGAGAATAATTAAGCCAGGATATACAAATAGTGCAGTTAAGAACACCCGGAAAATGCTATTCCAAGAGTTAAAAAATATGTCCATTATGCTCTTTACTCCTTGGTAATAAAGTAACAAATTGATTGAGTCTGCGAAATATAAGATTTATCTCACAGACTTTGCTTATCAATATTTAGTACTGTACTTTGCCACTGTCGCCAGCATCATCTTTGTCACCCGTGAGTAACACCTTAGCCACGTTGACTGCCTGGCTGATGGGGTTGTCGGGTGAGTCCCAGTATTGGGCAGATTTTGCATCGACGTAAATTAGTACAACATCGGCTGATTCTGGACCACCGTCAAACCATACTTCTAGACCTTCGTGCCATAGGTCTTTCTTTTTCTGAATGTCACTGACGATCTGTGCGTGCCCGGCAATAGATACAAAATTTCCGTCATCGACATAACTTACGTTGACAGAGGCATTACCTTCAATCTCCCGGACTTTATCTGAAGAACGGCTGGCAAAAAACCACACATCACCATCAAAATGATGTTCCTGGGTCATCATCGGGCGACTATGAAAATCCCCATCGTGATCTACTGTTGTTAACATAGCAACCTTAATATCACCGATCATATCGTTGATTTTTTCAATTGCTTCTTGTCGATTAACCATGTATAAACTCCTTTATAATGATTTTTAGTGCGTAAGCCATATACACGTAAAAAGTGCTCGTTCTATGCGTACAAGCACTTTTCATTTGAAGCTCGAATTTTTTGATTAACTAACTTGTTGCCTTCTCGTTCACATAACCTTCGGCAATTTCGTCCAATGTTTTATCGGCATCATATTCTTCATCAAGCAATTTTTGTAATGTTTCTGCGACATCATCTTCGCCGATTACGCGTGCCCATGTACGCAAACTACCATAAGTTGCGATTTCATAGTGCTCCGCTTTTTGTGCCGCACAAATCACGCCTGCATCACGCGTATCTGCATCGCCATCTTTCTTTGCCATGCCTTCTGCCTCTTTGACCAAGCCTTCCATCGCTTCACATTTTGTATTGCCCGGGTTGACACCCATACCATCCAGAATCTGACGCACGGTTTCCATCTGTTTCTTGGTCACTTCCAGATGCTCTTCTAAGGCTGTTTGCAGTCTGGATGATGAAGCGGCTTCAATAAGTGTAGGCAACGCGTCACACAATTGCTTTTCTGCGCTGTAAACGTCTTTTAATTGTTCGTGGAATACATCTCGTAGACTGTCCAAATTCATTTTATCTCCTTTAGAATTTATAACTACACATCCAATTTAACATAGCGATTGTTATTCACCATGAGGCTAAAAGAGGAACTTTGTATAGGTCAGTCGGTTAAGTGTTTTCACCCGATGCGACTATAGTGGCTTATCACCTACGCATCGAGCTATACGTAAAAGTTAAGTAATGGATCATTTGCGCTTATTAATATGAGTACATTCTTAGTATTTTACCCTTCCTATAACTTTATGGGTCACCTGGCTCAAGAAGAAATGCTGGAAATTTAATAAAATTCTGTTGAAAAATGTACTAGAGGTAAAATTGATTTACTTAGAAAAATTTCATATTATCGATTCGTGTTTAAAAAAGCATTGGTGTGCAAAAAGTGAACGTTATACCGGCGCAGATAGCCTGCTAACTGCCCAAAGTCGTGGATGGCACATGATTGATTACACTGTTGATAGCTCTCATTTTTGTCGCACACAATGTGTCACTATCTATATCGTTGAATTAATGAATAATCACGATGACACGATATTTATGAATGTGATTGCTAATCCATATATGGAAAGGTTGATCCAACAATTTGAGAAACAGCAAGCAGTAAAAGTTTAAAATATATATGGTCTTTACCTCATCATAATCTATAAAGATTGGAGCGAAATCTATGATAGGCAAATTATTTACACTCTTGTGGACATCTAGAAAGCGCGCACGTTTAGTATGGTCACTCTTACAAGATAAACGCATCCCTACGTGGCAAAAAGCAATTCCATTTCTACCGTTGATCTATATCTTCTCGCCGCTAAATTTCATCACATTCGCAATCCCATTCTTCGGTCAATTGGATGATGTTGCTCTGATATTCCTTGCAATGGATCTATTTGAAAACATGGTAGAAAAAAGCATCGTTGAAGAGCACAAATTAGGCAATCAGGTCGAGTAAGCATGGCGTGGATCAAAACATCTTTCTCTCTCCTTAAGAGCACTTTTAAAGAATGGAATGATGATGGTGCGCCAATGCTTGCCGCGGCTCTTGCGTATTACACAGCATTTTCGATTGCGCCACTGATTATTTTAATAGTCGCTATTGTGGGCGTAGTTGTCGGGCAAGACTCGTTGCAGAGTCAGATATTGCAGGAAATTGAAGCCACTGTAGGGGAAGACACAGCAGTTTTAGTTGCAGATTTGATTGACCAGGCAAATCAACCGTCCCAGAGTATCATCTCTACACTACTTGGAATCGGCGCACTTTTGATCGGTGCGTTGGGGGTGTTTAATCATTTGCAAAGTGCATTAGATCGTATCTGGAATGTGGCTGATGACAAAGCAGGTGGAGGTATCAAAGGCATTGTTAAAGATAAATTACTCTCGTTTGGGATGATTCTTATCATTGGCTTTTTGCTTCTGGTATCGTTGGTACTCAGTACAGCACTTTCGTTGATTGATAACATTTTCTCAACACAATTGCCCGCTTCAGCCTTCGTGCTAAGGTTACTTAGTATGTCATTGTCACTTGGTGTAACGACAGTTCTCTTCATGTTTATCTACAAATTTCTACCACATGCGAAAATTGAATGGCGTGATGTGTGGATTGGTGCCTTTGTTACAGCAGTGTTATTCACCATCGGGCGTACATTATTAGCGCAATACCTTGCGAATAGTGCGACTGCTTCAACCTATGGTGCGGCGGGTGCGCTTGTTTTGGTCTTATTCTGGGTGTACTACTCGGCACAAATTGTTCTTTTTGGAGCAGAATTTACACAGGTGTTCGCACGACGTTTTGGTTCACAGATAGTGGCAAAATCCGCGAATATGTCTGATGGTGTAACAGAAAATGGCACAGAGGTTGCAACTCAAGGAGTGAATTCTTAACCCATGTTACAGTACGTCTCCACCGACCTACCCGGTTACAGCCGAAAGAAATGGGGACGTGGATTTACATATCTGGATATTGATGGTGAGACAATCCGTGATTCGAATCTCCGCACATGGATCAAGTCAATTACTATTCCACCCGCATGGGCAGATGTGTGGATTAGCCCATATCCGAACGGGCATATTTTGGCGGCAGGACGCGATGACAAAGGACGTAAACAATATTGCTATCATCCTGAATGGCAAGAAATCCGTAACCAGAAAAAGTTTAATCGGTTGCGCGAATTTGGACAATGCTTGCCCTTACTCCGTGAAGTGACAGCTAAACATTTGAGGCAAAAGACAATTTCACGTCAACGCGTACTTGCTACTGTCGTGCGCCTGCTAGAAAGTACCCTTATTCGGATCGGCAATGATGAATACGCACAAAAAAATGAGTCTTATGGCTTAACAACCCTGACCGACGACCATGCAGAAGTTAGTGGAAGTAAAGTTATCTTTGACTTTGTAGGCAAGAGTGGTAAAGAACACACTATCATTCTAAAAGATAAACGACTTGCCAAGATTGTCAAACACTGTCAGGACATCCCCGGTTATGAATTGTTCCAATATTACGATGAACATGGTGACAGGCAGGCAATTGACTCTTCAGATGTCAACAGTTATTTACAAGAGATTACAGGTAAGGACTTCACTGCAAAAGTGTTTCGCACCTGGGGTGGTTCAACTTTAGCTGTGAAATATTTATGCGAAAATTGTGCTGATGCAGATACAGAAACGGCGACCCGTAATTGCATTGATCATGTGGCAACCGCATTGGGTAATACACAAGCCGTTTGTCGCAAATATTATATGCATCCACGTATTATGCATGCACATTTAGATGGTTCTCTGCAAGCTATTTATGATGACTGTGCTCAAATGTGGGAAGCTTCACCCTTTGTGTTAGCGCCAGAAGAACAATCTTTAATTCGATTGATTGATACCTTTGTAGTGCGCCCCTGAATTTGGACACAGGGCTAAATGAAGTAAACTGTGTTGACAAGGGAGTGTAGAATGAGCAGAAGAAAACGTCGGACATTTAGTGCGGAGTTCAAAACCGAGTTGGTTCTGTGCGTTCTCACAGGCGAGAGAAGCCAGGTGGAAGTGTGCCATTGAGCATCAACAACTTCCCACTGTTGAAGAACGCCGTCAACCCCGCACAATTGTACTCGTTTGCCAGAAGCACCTTCCGACTGAATTGT
>DAOTXB010000291.1:0-23177 GCA_034435575.1 Anaerolineae bacterium | reverse complement strand
GACCGTGTGGTGCTTTTTTTGAGCGATGGTTTGGGCTATAAGTACCTTAATCACTTGGTGAATAGCGATGCGAATATCAGGGATAATATTTTTGCGATGAGCGAGCGGCGGGGGTTTCTGCCGTTGACCTCGATTACGCCGAGTACGACTGTTGCCGCATTGACGACACTCTGGACAGGAACCCCACCCGGTCAGCATGGCGTTGTCGGTACACATATGTTCCTTAAAGAAGTCTCGATGTTGTGTAATTTTCTGTTTTTTAAGCCATCAATCGGACAACATCGCAGGGGTATATTAGAAGATTGGGGTCTGAATGCGAGCACATTTGTTACCGTGCCATCGCTCGCACATCGTTTAGCGTCAGTTGGTGTGGAGACGCACTTGCTCATGAACAAATCGTTGATCGGTTCTGGCTTATCGAAGATTTTGCATCGTGGGGTTACCCATAATCATTCACATCGTAGCACATCAGATATCTGGGTGCGCCTACGGGATGTTTTGACACAAACACGCGGAACGAAAAGTTATGTTAGCGTATATCTTGACCATGTGGATGTGTTATCGCACGAATATGGTGCACATAACATTTATACGCATACTGAAGTTGCCACGCAGTTACAACATCTGCGGGATATTTTGCAGGATGAGGCGGTGCAGGATGGACGCACCTTATTCATATTCGCCGCCGATCATGGGCATTACGATACGCCCAATCGTGTATCGATCACCGATGACCCACGCCTCAGTATCTTAAGGGATGCGATGCGCCATGACTTTGGTAGTGAAGCACGTTTAGGCACGTTCGCATTGCGTGATGGCGCAAAATCACAGGTAATGGCGCATATTCAGGATACCTTTGCCGATACACTTGCTGTTTTGGATGTTGATGAAATGATTGATTCTGGCATTTTCGGCACCGGAGATTTTCACCCACATTTACGGCATCGTCTCGGTGATGCGATCATTACTCCGCGCTTAAAAACTGTGATTGTTGATGAACAGCACAAGTTTGGATCAATGAGCCGACATGGTGGGTTGTCTGACTGGGAAATGCTCGTGCCTATGTTCTGGTCACAGATTTAAACGGTTGCTTTTTGGGCATATTTGACCTATTATGACCTCTATAGAATTTAAATAGACTTTAGAGAATCAATATAATGCAAAAAACATTGCGCGATGGATTAATCTTGCGCTCACTTAGTGAAGGCGTACAATCCGACAAGGATAATCTGGCAGAATTTTACGTACAGGTGTTCAAAGAAGCAGGCGACGAGGATACCCCATCAATGCGGTTGTGGGTGGAAGATTTGATCGCTGACGAACATCCAACCATGGCATTGGATGATATTTGGGTGGTGGTAGACCCTGCCCATAATGACAAAATTGTGTCGGCACTGTTGCTGATTCCGCAGACATGGCGCTATGAAGATGTTGAACTCGGGGTCGGGCGTGTAGAACTCGTCGCAACAGATAAGAATTATCGTCGTAAGGGGTTAATCCGCGAGTTGATGAATGTCGCGCATGAACGCAGTGAATCACTCGGGCATCACATGCAGGGTATCACTGGAATTCCTTACTACTATCGGCGTTTTGGCTATTCGATGACCGTCAACCTCGGCGGACTTGGATCAATTCCATTTACCAGCATTAAACCCCTCAAGGACGATGAAAAACCCGCATTTACCATCCGTGACGCGACAAGTGATGATGCCGAAAATCTGGTACGCTGGGATGCGTTATTAGCGGATCGTGCTTTGCTCAGCACTGTGCGTTCTGCTGCTGATTGGCGTTATGAATTGAGCGGACGTACCGTCGGCTCGGTATTTGAAATGCGGGTTGGGATCATCGTGAATGCCGAAGGCGAGGATGTCGGCTATGTGGCGATGCAAACAAGTCAGGATGTGCCACAGGCATTTCTCTTGAGCTATGCTGTGGATGAAAAAGCGTCGTATCTGGCAACCTTTGATGATGTGATGCGCTGGTGCAAAGCGCAACGCGATAAAGATTACCCCGCCGATGGTGATGTTGAAGTACCGGTGCATCTCGGGTTTGCTTCTGATGTCGCGCCGGAAGTATTAAAAATCCTACGCTATTCTGCCTATTCCGTTGTGCGTGATTTTACTTACGCCTGGTATATGCGCGTCAACGATAAAGCACGATTTATCAAGCACATCGCGCCTGTGCTGGAACGTCGTCTGGTTGGTTCTGCGGCGAATCGTTTTACGGGAGAACTCAAAGTCGGCTCGTATGACTTCACAGGTGTTGTCATCACCTTCGAAAACGGCAAAATTACCGATGTGGTCAATAAAAAAGATATGGATATTGATAACGCAGATGTATCTTTTCCATATGACTTGTTCTTGAATGTGCTACTTGGGCATCATCGCCGCCGTGATTTGATGCGTTATTTCCCCGAAGTAGGCACAGGGAGCAGGGAGGGCAAGGCAGGTATCTTATTAGATGTGTTGTTCCCCGTTAAACCGTCATCATTATTGGCGCTGGCATAATATCGTTTACTGATGCAACAGATGCTGGGAATTATGATAACAGACGAACGCTTATCTAATTCTCAGCTTGCGATGTGGACATTATCCTTAGAGCATAGCCTATCATCATTTTATCTCATAAATAGTGATCGGTTTATGTCATGTCAAACACCATCAAAGCGATTGGTCTGGGCTTTATAGTCTGGTTTATCGTTCTCATTATCATGCGCCTATTGGGTGAATCTGTGTTCAGCGAAGGCAATCTGTGGCTCATCGTGTTCTATACCATAAGCTTTCCAGCAGGTATCTTATTTACGATAATAATGCGGGCGATTATGCATGTGCCCATGCGTGAAATGTTGCAACCAATGGTCATTTTCGCAATTGTAGCGGTCATGATGGATGGGTTTTCTTTTGGGTTCACAAAATTCTATGGGGTTGGCGAGCATGAACTCTATGCGGCGGCTTATCTTCTCTGGGCGCCCGGCGTGTTCTTAATATGTGCGTTGTGGCTAGTCAACCGTGCAGAGCAATCAGCAGAATAAATCGCGTGAGCTTTATATAGTGTGTTCACGCAGATGGTGCGGTATGCTTAAGTGCAATAGTCGGTTTAATAAGGGCAATGCGTATACATGCTTAATCAACAATCGCCACAGGACTTCTTTCGTACCATTCTGGTTACCGTTGTCGGGCAAGCGTATCATGCGGCAGGTTATACCCTGGAAGATGCGCCGATTAAGTGGGCAGGTGGACGCTTTCGCTTTATTAAAGCGCTTGAGGATGAATTGTACGGCATTATTGAGTACCAATTGCTCGCCTATACAGATACACAATGGTCATCAGGGATGCCCTCTCGCTTCAAGGTGACGCTCATTCGGGCGGATAATGTCGGTGGAGCGACGAGCAATCATCCTAAATTTGTACGCTACGATTTATCCACACTGGTCGTCGAAGATTTTGGTGTGGCGATATTGCCCTCTATAAATTATTGGTGGGTGTTCAAAACGCAGGATGAACTTGGCAAAGCATTAGCAGAAGCGGGACATCTCAGCATTGGCTATGGTATTCCCTGGCTTTCCGGTGAACTCTCATCCGATGAGGGAGATTCAGGCACATAATCCTGAGCGGTGGAAAATCGTCAGGCAGATAGCATTGACAATCATGATAAGGGGTTGTCATAATGCTGGCATGAATAGATTACAAAATATCCCTCAAAAATTCAGAGTTATCCTGTTATCCGTACTGGTAATGCTGGCACTTGTCGCCTGCGATTCGAGTAATGCGGATAATGTTACCTATGTGGTTATTACCGGTGAACCACCCGCCCAATCTTCTGATGATAATTCACGCGCACAACCCATCGCACAACAGTCGACTGCGGTAGCGCAAGTTGCAAACCCGACACCGTTACCGGATGTCTCGCCGGAAGTCATGTTAAGCGTGGGCAATCGCTATTTGCTCAATGGCTATTACGAGAACGCCGTCACCATCTACCAGGATGTGTTGACGATGTCTAATTTACCTGAAGATACACATGCTTCTGCCTTGTTCAATATGGGGCGGGCGGCGCTTCGTGCAGGGTTGTTCGGCACGGCGGTTGAATCGTTCAACACGTTGATCGGCACGTTTCCTTCAGATTTCCGCGCACATCAGTCGTTTTTCTTGCGTGGGGATGCCTATTTGGGTGTTTCCAACTGGGAAGCGGCAATTAGTGACTTTGAGCAATACCTGACGCTAAGACCCGGTCAAATTGATAGCTGGGCATACGAACGTATCGGCGATGCCCGTCTTGCACTTGGTCAATTTGAGGCGGCACTGAGCAGTTACCAGATTGCGACACAGTCTAATCGGAGTATTATCCCACAGGTGGCGTTGCGGGAAAAAGTGGCGCAAGTCTATCTTAATAGCAATCGTGTTGCGGACGCCGTCGCTCAATATGATGCGATTCTCGCTGTGGCACAGAACACCGGATACCGTGCAAATATTGAATTTCAGGCGGCAGAAGCCTTATTCAATGCCGGACAAACTGACCTCGCCCTTGAACGCTATTCTCGGCTGTTTAATCAGTATCAATCCACACCAGAAGCCTACCGCGCTATGATTACGCTCCTCAACAATAATATTGTAGTCAACTCATATACACAGGGGCGTGTCAACTACTTCGCGGAGCAGTATCAGGCGGCGATTGAAGCATTTAATCAGTTCACGACAGAAACCACGCTCGATCAAATTCCAGCAGAATTATATCTGTTACTCGGTCAATCGTATCGCGCAGTTGGGAATTCTCCTGCCGCACGCGTTGCGTTCCAGACGATTATTGAACAATTCCCCGGCGATGCGCTATTTGGTGATGCCTTGCTTGAGCAGGGGCGGACATATTTTCTCGATGGCGAAATTGATGAGGCGATTGCGCGTTATCTTGACGTTGCCAATACCTACGATTATTTACAGACCACCGCCGCAGAAGCCTTGTGGCGTGCGGGATATTTACACTCGACTAATGAGCGTCCGGCGGAGGCACGCGCAATTTTTCAGCGCTTAGCGTCAACTTACCCTGATACGGAGCAAGCAAGTAGCGGGTTATTAATCGCGGCATCGGCGGCGGTGAATGAAGGCGAAGACCTCCTCGCGGAAACATTGTTCGGCAATATCGCGGCGACGACAACCGGCACAGATCAAGCATCTGCCTATTTGTCTGTAGGGCGGTTGGCGCTTGAGCGTGGGGACACACAAAATGCACAAATTTCGTTTCAGCGTGCCGCAGAAGCCGCACCCGATAGTTATTTCAGCGCCCGTGCGGAAGATTTACTGATCGGGCTTGCCCCATTTACCCCACCTGATGAATATGTGTTCAATTTTGACGATCTTTCCAGCATTACACAGGCAGAAAATTGGCTACGCCAGACCTTTAATATTGTGCAGGAGGGACCACTTTGGCCCCTTAGCCAGCAGTTAGAGGATGATCCCCGCATTCGGCGTGGGCGCGAACTGTGGACAATGAATCTGTTCGGTGAAGCTGAAACTGAATTTTTCGACATCCTCGAAACATATGAAACGGATGCGTTGTCATCCTATCAATTGAGCGTGTTCCTGCGCGGGCTTGGATCATTTTTACCGTCACAGGTAGGCGCGGCAAACACCATTCGAACAGCAAATGTCTCTACGTTAGATGCCCCGGCATATATCGCCCGTTTACGCTATCCAATCTACTATCTGGATGTCATCTTACGTGTAGGTGAAGAATGGGCGATTGATCCGCTCTTGATGTTTTCTTTGATCCGTCATGAAAGCCTGTTTAATACCAATGCGACAGCGGCGGCGGGCGAAAAAGGGCTAACGCAGGTGATTCCGGGCACAGGCGAATACATTGCAGAAGAACTGAACTGGCCCGACTATCAACATAGTGACCTGTTCCGCCCCTATGCGGGTATCGAATTTGGCGCATTTTATCTGAGTGAGCAGTTAAACCGCTTTGATTACAACGCATATGCCGCTTTAGCGGGTTACAATGCGGGTCCGGGTCGTGCAATCGACTGGTTGGCGTTGTCCGGTGGCGATCCTGATCTGTTTATGTCAAACATCACAATTTCATCAACCCAGCTCTATATTCAGCGTATTTACAGCCATTACAATGTCTATCGCGAATTATATGGGAATGAACTTAGCTAATCGTTGACCATCATTGTGGTCATCAGACATGAGGGGAACGGCAAATAGGACACGGCAAAACGTGTCCTTTGTTGTAAATCCTGTGTTTATTAAAACATCTTGATAGCGCCGAAGCGATAATCTTGAAAGCAGGCGTAGATTGCACCCTGCTTAAATTACGCAAACGACTTGCTAGTTAGCTGTTTGGGCTAACATTGTGCGGACTTTTGTAACGAGATCATGATGAAGGATTGGTTTAGGCAGATAATCATTCGCACCCGCCTCCATGCCCCGCATTACACTTTCTGCATCACCACGCGCTGAAAGGATTAAAACAGGTGTATTCCCTGTATCATCGCGTTCACGAATGACTTCGCACAGTTCAATCCCGTTCATACCTGGCATCATGACATCCAGAATAATCATGTCCGGGGTGTTTTGATCTAACACTGCAAGGGCTGCATCCGCATCTTTTGCTTTCAAGACGTTGAAACCACCACGTTCCAGCATGATGCCGATGAGCGTCAGCGCACCAATTTCATCGTCAACCACGAGGATATGTTTTTTCATTCAAACCTCCACAATTCGGAGCCTTTTCCGGCATTATCAGCTTAATGACTTATATCTTATCATATGCCTAACATACGTAAAGAATAGTTAAGAAAAGACATATTGGCGAAATTGATTAGGGTTGACCTCGAGATGTGACCCATAACCAATACGATATTAATTTGAAGTTTACCACTCATTGCAAATCACGCGCAACTAAATATGAATTTGCACTACATATTTGATGGGGTTTGCGCTATGCTCATTGGGCGATTTTTGACACTTACTAGGTTTGCTGGGATGCTAATTTGATCTGTAATCCAGTGTTGTAACTTTCTTGAATTGGTGCATCTGTAGGTAGGGTGCATTACAATCTCGACGTTTGAGTGTCAAATTCCCTTGAAATTACCCGTTACAAAATAAGTTGGAGTAACTCCCTTGTTGACGCAAAAATTCACAACCCGATTACTGATTTTTATGGCACTGATGATGGTGTTCTCGCTACCTGTTGTAGCACAGGATGACGATAGCACTACTGATTCCAGTTATACTATTCCGGATAATCCAGCAGGTATTGACCCCTCGACTGTGATTGCACGGGTGGGTGAGACAGAATTCACCCTAGAAGATTTTTACGCCCGTCTTCGTTATGAGCGTTTTCGCCGTTTAACGGTGTTGGGCGACTTCGTGACGCAAAATGGTCCAGAAGTGCTCATTCTGGATGATCCCCAAAATACCGCCGCACAGGGCATCTCCCAATTTCTTGAGAGCATAGCGAATTCACAGCTCTTTGCAAATGACGTATATCGCAATTTGATCCTTGAAGAACTGTACCACACAGAAGCTGTTGAGCGAGAGCTTGAAATTGATGCGTGTGAAGTCGATACCAATTGGACGATTGTCCTCAACCAACCGGATCTACAGACAGGGGAATGTGAATTTTCCGAAGAATTAAACACCTTACGTCAAGCATATATTGATGACGCGATGCTTTACAGTGGCATGACGGAAGACGAAATTCTAGCGACTGTAACGGCTTTCACCGAATTTAACGCGGTATTTGAAGCCCTCGGTGAAGAGGTTGAGCTGGAACCTGTAGAAACTATCACAACATCGCATATCCGCACCTTCGATGAAGAACGCGCACAAGAAGCGATGGATGCGCTGGACGCAGGCGGTGAATGGTATGACGTGCTGTTTGAGTTCACCGAAGATCAAGGTGTGCGTGGGCGCGGTGGGGCACTCGGTGCTATCCAGCCCGGACAAACCGTCCCCGAATTTGATGAAGCGCTCTTTAACCCTGAAAACGAAGTCGGTGATTTGCTTGGACCAGTAGAAACACAATTTGGTTTCCATGTTATTGAGGTTGAGGGCATCAACACGGGTATTCGTGTCCGCCACATTCTGCTGGAAGATGAATCACAAGCACAGGCGGCTGTGGATATTCTGAGCGATAGTGATGAGAGTTTTACAGAATTGGTCAATCTTTACACACTCGATCAAACGACCATGCCTACCGGTGGCGACCTCGGCTATTTGACCGAGGGCAATGTACGCATGCCAGAAGCATTTAACGAAGCGGTGTTCGCGGCAGAACTCAACGACATTGTCGGACCAATCGAAACTGATCGAGGCTTCCATGTGGCACAGGTCACCGAAATGAGCGATGCGCCGGTAGAAGTCGTCGCCCGTCATATTCTGGTTGAAGACGAAGAACTGGCACAGGAGCTTTATGATCGTCTTGCTGATGGCGAAGATTTCGCACTTCTCGCCGATATTTATTCCCTTGATGGTGCAGGTACTGCTGGCGATACATGGGCAGTCGTAACCGACGGTCAGCAACGCGGAGCGTACACTTTGCAGTCCATGTTCGAACAATTCCCGGCATTAGCGCTAGGTTTACGAGACGCTGAAGAGGGCGAAATTGTCGGACCATTGAACACGCAGTTTGGGTTCTTTATCGTACGGATCGATGATACTGGAACGCGTGAACAGAATGAGCAAGAGCGACAAGTTGCCATCGAAGATTATGTGGATGAATGGCAGATCGAACAACTTGCGAGTGATATGGTAGAAGAAACCGATCTCTGGCGTAATTACATTGTCTTTGATCCGATGCCATCAGACATTTCTGAATCACTCAGTGAGCTGGACATATTCATGGAACGCTCGCGTGCAGAATTTGAAGAAGCGCGTATCGCCAATAGTATTCCGGGTATTCTGAGCCGTTTAACTCTACCGGGAATTGAGGTTGAGCCGGAAACAACACCGGAAGCAGAAATGACACCGGATGTTGAGCAGACTCCTGAAGCGGACGAAGTGCCGGATGATGCAGAAGCCACAGAAGACGCAGGCTAAAGTCTAGCGAAGCGCTGAAAATCAAATAAGTGGAACGTCAAGCGGTGGGAAAAACCTACCGCTTTTTGATTATTTGGTGTAAAGCCCGAATCATTGGGGGGCAATGTTTCCATATGGTGTGCATAATATCTCCATAAATTCTCCATATTTTTGTTTCACAATAGATTATGTGAAGCCGATTCAGATAATTTTGTGTGATATAAACGAATAAAGTACCTATAAGCATGAAGCGTAGTTGTAGCACAAATTGCCGTATAGAAAGTGAGTATGCAGATGAATGAATCTAGAACCCTCTATGTCAATAACGTCACCAAGTCCTACGGAGATTTTAAAGCCGTTGATGCGATGACCTTTGAGGTTCATGCCGGTGAAGTTTTCGCGATGCTCGGTCCCAATGGTGCGGGTAAATCGACCACAATCCGTATGATTCTGGATATCCTTAAACCAGACTCTGGCACAATTGATGTGTTCGGTGCGCCCTTAAATGATCTTTCCAAAGACCGTATCGGCTATCTACCGGAGGAACGCGGGCTTTATAAAGGTGTCAAGGTCATTGATGTCATGACGTATCTTGGCACGCTTAAGGGGCTGTCATATCGCGATGCGAACAAACGCGCCTTAGAGATGCTGGAAAAGCTCGATCTTGCCGAAAACGCCCAGAGTAAGGTGAGCGAGTTGAGTAAGGGTATGCAACAGAAGGTGCAATTCGCCGTCACTGTGTTGCATGAACCGGACTTGATTATTGTTGATGAGCCGTTTTCTGGTCTTGACCCCGTCAATACGCTGATTATCAAGGAACTGATCCTTGAAATGCGGGAAAAAGGGACATCGGTGATTATGAGTACCCATCAGATGCATCAGGTAGAAGAAATGGCGGATCGCCTGTTGATGATTAATCGAGGTAAGCAAGCGCTCTATGGGGTCGTGAACGATGTGCGCCGTCAATATGCACTTCATGCGGTCATTGTAGAAGGATCGGGCGATTGGGAAACGCTCACCGGTGTTAGCAAGGTGCAAGGCGTACCTAACGAACGCGAGAGCCGCCTGTTGCACCTCACAGAAAGCACCACATCCAATGATTTACTATCGACCATTGCGGCTAATCCAGATATACACGTCACACGTTTTGAAGAGGCTGTGCCAAGCTTGAACGATATTTTTATCCGTGTAGCCGGTGAGCGTGTGTTGTCTAGCGGTGAAGCGGAAACGGTGAATATGACCCAGTTGGAGCGTGCATAATGTCGAAAATGTGGTTAGTTGCAAAACGAGAGTATCTGCACAACATTAAACGTCCAGCGTTCTTATTTGCCGCGCTGGGTACACCGTTTATGTTTGTGGCGATTATGGTGTTGTCGGTAGCAATTTTCTCTAGCACCGAGCTTAGGGTGGATGATCTTTCTCAGCTTGGGTATGTAGATAATGAGGGCATTCTAACGAACCCTGTCGGTTTGGAGGAGTACCCGGATTTATTTACGCCCTATGCAGATGAAGACGCGGTACGACAAGCCTTAAATGATGGCACGGTGGATGGTTATTTTGTCATCAGCGAAGGCTATACACAATCTGGTCGCATTGATCTTTATAGCTATGATGGTCTGCCGGAAGACCTGCGAGAGACCGTTGATGCGTTTATCAGCCAGAACCTGCTACAGACGATTGATTCCAGCTTGCCGGATAATCTCTTACTTGGTGACCTGGAAATGAATGTGCGCCTCGGCGACGATGGGCAGGATTTGTCAGAGCAAAGTGTGTTCGGCTTATTGATCTTTCCGCTGGTTTTTGCGGTTGTGTTCATCATGGCGACACAGATCACAAGCGGATTTTTGATGTCCGGTCTGGTGGATGAACGAACGAACCACATCATGGAAGTGTTGGTGACCAGCGTCACACCCGGACAATTGCTCACGGGTAAATTGTTTGGGCTGTTTCTACTGGGCTTAACACAACTCGTCTTATGGTCATTTATGGCGTGGCTGGTGAGCTTTTTCGGGCGCGATATTCCGTTTTTAAGCGGGATTCAACTCTCTCCTGAATTGCTGATCTTCGGTTTGCTCTATTTCATCCTCGGCTATTTGATGATTTCTAGCTTAATGGCAGGGATTGGTGCCATCGTAGATTCTGAACAAGAAAGCCGTCAATTGGCATTCTTTGTCACATTTCCACTCGCCATTCCTTACTTTTTCATTGTCGTGTTTTTCACTGATCCGAACGGCACAATTCCAATGATTCTGTCGTTCATCCCCTTTACCGCACCCATGTCGATGGTGATGCGCCTCGGGATGACAACAGTACCACTGTGGCAAGTCGGTGTAAGCATGGCATTGTTGCTATTGACCACTGTATTTGCGACATGGATTTCGGTCAAAGTATTCCGATGGGGTTTGTTGCTCTATGGGAAAAAATTACGTCTGGGTACGCTTATCGCAGTGATACGCGGTAACGCGGATGGCTATGTGGCACCAGCAAAGGAGACGACTGTATGAATAACATTATCAGCGTATTTCGTTACGAACTTCTGCGGAATATCAAGCGCAAGGCGTTCCTGTTTTCTGCATTTGCCTTACCCTTACTGATCTTTGTGATATTCGCGGTAGTTCAAGTACTCGCGCAGGATTCTAACACAGAAGCACAGCAAGATTTAGTGGAAGATGCAGAGACCTTCACAGTCGGTTATGTGGATAACTCCGGTGTTTTCAGCGGAATCGGCGCGTTGCGAGGTGGCGAGATTGCACCATTCCTTGATGAAGACTCAGCGAAGAGTGCAATGAATTCTGGCATCATCGAGGGATATTATATTATCCCTGAAGATTTTGCAGAAACCGGCATATTCACCATGGTGTTACCAGAATTTTCACTCACAGACATCAGTCAAGGTCCAGTAAATAGTCTGCTGTTTGAACGCTTAAGCCGTGAGACAAGTTTAGAACTTGCACAGCGTACAGTTTTCGGCTCTGTTGGCGATGAAATTGAACTTGAGCGCCCGTCTTTGACTGGTGAAACAGATGTTGATGCGACTGCTTCTGAAGGGCAGGTTGTCTCTGAAGAAGAGGATCAAGAGGACTTCTGGTTGGTCTATGGATTTGCGATGTTGATCGGGTTTTCGCTTTTCGCTACAAATGGTTATCTGATGCAGAGTGTGATCGAAGAAAAAGAGAACCGTATCATCGAAATCTTGATTGTATCCGTTCGCCCGATTCAATTACTGACTGGTAAAATTCTGGCATTGGGTGTGGTCGGTGTGGTACAGGTCGGTGCGTGGCTGGGTACGATCCTTATATTGTCAAATCTGGTCACATCGGTGGATTCTCCTGGTGTATTCAGTTTTCTTGACGATGCCTCTACACAGGTGTCACTAGATATGCTGTTACTGGTCATCATCTACTTCGTGCTCGGGTACTTGTTTTTTGCGGCTGTCTTTGGCGCAATCGGGGCAATCTCTACATCGTTACAGAATGGTCCAAACTATGCGACAATCTTTACCTTACCGGCGTTGTTGCTACCTTTACTGTCGCTCAATATCTTTGTCGATGATCCGGGTGGGACAATTCCTGTGTTACTCAGTATGTTCCCGTTGACCTCACCTATTTCGATGGTCATTCGATTGGTGGTCGCAGATGTGCCGTTGATTCAATTGGTGATAAGCATTGGCTTGCTAATGTTGGCGGATGTGGTGATGATCTGGTTAGCAGGGCGTGTATTCCGCGCACAGAGTTTGTTGGCGGGGCAGGTACCAAAACCGCGTGAAATTCCGAAATTGTTGTTCGGTTCCTGAGTGAGTCGCGACAGATACGTTTAGATTGGTATAAAGACCGAAAAAGGGCGTTCCACACATCGGAGCGCCCTTTTGATTTATCACGTTGTGATTGTTGTGATGAATGTTAAGTTATGCCCACGTCACCAGACCGGGTTGGAATGAGGTTGAAAGGTATTCATGATACGGTAGCACCCGTACTGAAACCCCACATTCGCCACTGGTCGGATATTTGACCTTGATCGTAAACATATAGGAGCCATCATCATTACGCTCTTTGGTAGCTTTCATATCCACCGCTTTACCAGATTCGTCTATGTTGCCTAATGTGTTTAACGGACCGTAGTAAGCCTGTACACGCACATCATCCGGTGTGAGTTGCCCGAGGTGTACTTTCGCCTTAACTTCAATCTGTGATCCCACAGTGACTTCCGTTTTGTTGACATTAACCTCGGAAACGCGGACATCGTGCCAGATGTTGTTCAGGTTGCTACGCCAGCTGACATAAGGCATCGCATTATCGACCCCGGGTGTGGTCATGTTCATATAGCGCTCTGCCACCGGCATATAATAATTGGTTGCGTATTCGCGAACCATACGCCGTGTATTGAAGAACGGTGCGAGCTTCTTCATAGAGGCTTTGACTTTTTGGATCCAATGACGCGGCAGACCGTCTGCGGCATGATTATAGAACATCGGCGCGATGTCGTTTTCAAACACAGTGAAAAGTGCTTGACTTTCGATCTCATCCTGATGCTCCCATTGTTCCTCGTCGTATTGCTCACCATTGCCAATCGCCCAGCCGACATCGGGACTATAGCCTTCTGCCCACCAGCCATCGAGAATACTACAATTGAGACCGGCGTTGTAAATCACCTTCATACCGCTAGTACCACTTGCTTCTTTGGGGCGGCGGGGATTGTTCAACCAGATGTCGACACCGCGCACCATATAGCGGGCGACCTGCATATCGTAGTTTTCAAGGAAAACGATTCGCCGACGGAATTCTGGCATTTCCGCAACTTTGACAATTTCGCGGATCAGTGCTTTACCACCCTCATCGTGTGGGTGCGCCTTACCGGCGAAGATCATCTGAATCGGGCGATCTGTGTTGTTGAGCAATGCCTTAAGGCGCTCAATATCACGCATAATCAATGTCGCACGTTTGTAAGTCGCGAAGCGTCGTGCAAAGCCCACCGTCAACACATCAGGATTTAACACTTCATCAGCGTCATCAATCTCGGTTTGCGACGCGCCACGTTTAGTCAGTTGTTCCTTCAGGCGACGACGGGCGAACGCCACCAGACGCTCACGACGACGCTCATGGGTTCGCCACATCTCGGAATCAGGGATGGTATCCACGTCTTTCCAGATTTCAGGATCGGTTTCATCACTGCGCCAATCCGGGCTTAAATAGCGGTCAAACAGCGATGCCATCTCCCCACTGACCCAGCTTTGCATGTGGATGCCGTTGGTCACCGCACCGACGGGTACTTCGTGTTCAGGCAGTTCTGGATAAACCCAATTCCACATTTCACGAGAGACAACACCATGAAGTTGTGCCACCCCATTTGATGCTGATGACAAATTGAGCGCGAGTAACGACATTGAGAATAATTCATACGTGCCCATATTCTCACGTCCAAGGTTGATAAATTCTTCACGGTTCAGACCGAGATCTTGCCAATAATTTGTGAAGTGTTCGTCGATGAGGTCAAAACCGAAGCGCTCCAGACCAGCGGGGACGGGTGTGTGCGTGGTGTAGACGGTACCGGCTTTGGTGATTTCCTGTGCCTGAGAGAAGCTCAGATTATTCTCACGCATAAGTTGGATGATTCGTTCCAGACCGAGGAATGCGGAGTGCCCCTCGTTCATATGGCAGATCGTCGGGCGCATGTTGAGCGCTTCTAAGGCACGAATACCACCGATACCCATCAAAATTTCTTGACGGATACGGGTGCGCTTATCGCCACCATAAAGACGATCCGTCAGGTTACGGTCATCAATGCGTGGATTATCAGAAATGTTGCTATCCAACAGGAATAACTTTACGCGTCCAACCTGAACTTTCCAGATTTGAGCATATAAGTCACGTCCCGGCATCGGTACGCTAATCTTGATCGGGTTGCCATCTTTGTCACGCTGTAGGGTGACCGGAAGGTTGGCATAGTCGTTGATCGGATAGGATTCTTGTTGATAGCCGTCCGCGTTTAGGTATTGCTGGAAGTAGCCTTCTTGGTACAACAACCCTACGCCGACAAGTGGCAGACCAAGGTCACTGGCGCTTTTCAAATGGTCACCACTCAGCACGCCTAAACCACCGGAGTAATTTTGCAAACATTCCGTCAGACCGAACTCCATCGAGAAGTACGCGATGATGGGCTGATTCTTCTTTTTCCCATGTTCATTCTGATACCATGTGTTCTTTGAATTTATGTACCCATCAAAAGAATCGCATACTCTGGCATAATGCGCCATAAAGGAACGATCATTTGCACAGAATTCCATGCGTTCTTGGCTGACTAAACCCAATAACCAGACCGGGTTACTCCGTGTTTTTGTCCATAATTCGGGATCTATGCGACGAAAGAGCGAGATTGTTTCAAAATCCCACGCCCATCGCAGGTTATATGCAAGTTCTTGTAACCGCGAAAGTGACTTTGGTATTTTGGGAACGACACTGATTGTAGCTACAGGTTTTACCATTGGAGACTCCTGTATTCTTGATAAATGAAAGGTGAACTTCTAACAGATTTGCAGTGTATCAGAAGTCATGCGTAAGGATAGCCTGAAAACTGCATTATTGGCAACTGTGGAACGTATACAAAACTGTAAAAAATAATCTGCATTTTTCAGCAAATTGCACAAAAATCAGTGACAAAATTCCCCTATTATTACGATTTTTGTGTGTTAGAATAGCGTCGCCTAAGAGAATCATAGGCAAAAGAACGTGCGAAAGGGAAATGATGTTGAAAAAAGATATCATCAATAAGGGAAACACCCACAAGGTAACATTCTATACGCATCCAATACCGGAAGCAGAAACCGCATTTCTTGTCGGTGACTTCAACGATTGGGATGAAGATGCCAATCCAATGAGTCAATTAAAGGATGGGCGCTTTAAGCTAGTGCTGAAGCTCGATGTTGAGCAATCTTATCAGTTCCGCTATCTCGTAGATGGCGAATGGCACAATGATTGGGAAGCAGATGAATACTCCCCCAATCCATTCAGCGGTGACAACTCGGTTGTCCTTACGTAGTTTACTGCGGCGAACGTTTTATTTGACCCTCATTTCCACCTCTAACTAACCTACAACAATAAACGACCCCTCAATCCTCTGAGAGGTCGTTTTTTTGTCATTGTTTAACTTTGTACCCACCCGGTTAGTTATTTGCTTTTTGTATAGCCGAGTTGGGTGCCACTAGGAACACTTTTATCCGTAAATTGGTCGAAGTCTTCTGGGCGTAAATCTGCACCAAGAATAACACTCGACCCAACGGTGAAACCAGCGGGTACATGCGCGTTTTTGCCGATAGATGTAATGTCAAGATTACCCACAGCCTTGATCTTGCCGACATGCGCATTTTGACCAATAACGGCGATTTTATCGAGAATGCACCGTTCAACAACTGCACCCGCTTCGATATAAGCATCGTTTAAAATGACGGATTCACGGATGACTGCACCGGGACCAACATATACTCCGGGGGACAATACCGAGCGTTCAACCGTTGCGCCATCTGCTACAACCGCACCATCTGTAATCAGGCTGTCGATGACGGTGGTGTTATTGCCAATTCTGACAGGCGGGCGTTCCTCACTCCGTGTATGAATAATCCATGTACGATCATTGAGGTTCATCGCTGGTGGAGAATTCAACAAATCCATATGAGCTTCCCAGTAGGCATCAATTGTCCCAACATCGATCCAATAGCCACCATAAGGATAAGCAAAGACATCCATACCTTCGTTAATCATCATCGGCACAATGCTTTTACCAAAATCTTTAGGCGAATCCGGGACTTCTTGATCGCGTGCGAGCATTTCTTCCAACACGTTATAGCTGAAGATATACACGCCCATACTCGCGAGGTTGCCGGGTGGGTTTGCTGGTTTTTCTACGAATTCGGTTACCCGAAAGTCTTCATCTGTGTCGAGGATACCGAAGCGACTAGCTTCGTCCAGAGGTACACGGATGGTGCAAACTGTTGCATCAGCACCTTTGTCAATATGCCATTGAAGCACGACATCATAGTCCATCTCATAGATATGATCACCGGACAGAATCATCACGTATTCAGGACGACCACGCCGCACGAAGTTAAGATTCTGTGCGACTGCGTCGGCGGTACCTGCATACCAATCGGTGTCGAAGCGTCCTTTATAGGGCTGGAGTAGTTGCACACCACCCGTAAATGTGCGGTCAAGGTCCCACGGGCGACCTTTACCGATATGGTCATTGAGACTGTGTGGACGATATTGGGTGAGCACGAGTACATCAAAGATATTTGAATTGACACAATTGCTCAATGTGAAATCGATGATGCGATATTTACCAGCGAATGGAACAGCTGGTTTTGCACGTTTGGCGGTAATAACGCCGAGGCGAGTTCCCTCACCACCCGCGAGAATAATTGCTTTAACTCTCAATTTTAATTCCCTTCTTAGCTAAAATACTTTTTCGATATAAAGAGGCATAACGCTCTGCACTTTGCTTCCAGCTAAAATCACGTTGCATGCCACGGCTTTGCATCCGTTCCCATGCCTGTGGTCTGTTTTGGAACGTGTAAAGCGCCCATCGAAGTGTGTTCAAGACGGCATCAGATTCTTCCCAACTGAACACAAATCCAGTGCCACGTTCTGCCTCGCCGTCATCATAATTTTCAACCGTGTCCGCTAACCCACCGGTTTCACGTACTAAAGGTAACGAACCATAGCGCATTGCCATCATCTGTCCTATACCACATGGCTCAAAGTGACTCGGCATCATGAATATATCCGAGCCAGCATAAATTTGTTGAGCCACTGCCGCATCATATTCTAGATATGCACGGACTTTATCGCCAAAATCCTGCGCTAATTGCGCCAACTGTGCTTCAAGATCAGCGTCTCCTGTACCCAGCACGATGAGTTGTACATCACTTTCTGCAAGAAATTGTGCTAGGGCAGGCAACGCGAGATCGATCCCCTTTTGCCACACCAAACGGCTAACCAGACCGATAAGCATAACGCCATCATCGACCCGCAAATTAGCAGTACGTTGGAGATGGCGTTTATTGTCGATCCGTTTCGTTTGGAAATTGTCCGCGTTGTAATTTTGTATGATTTGTGGATCGTGTTCAGGGTCCCACACATTTGTGTCAATCCCATTGAGGATGCCATAAAGATCGCCCACGCGGGTGCGGATTAATCCATCAAGTCCATAGCCCATATACGGGTACTGGATTTCAATAGCATAACGGGGGCTGACGGTGGTCACAATGTCGCAATAAGCGATGGCGATACCCAGTAGGTTATCGGTCAAGTCTTGATAGACAAGATCGGATTGATTTCTGCCGGGGATGCCCGCTTGCCACAGCCATCCACCCATATAATTACCCTGATACGCCAGATTATGAATACCAAGAATGGTTGAAACCTGTGACCATTCCTGCTTCCAGCTGTTCTGATGAATGAGAAAAGGCAATAAGCCGGTGTGCCAATCGTTGACATGAAATACATCCGGGAACCAGCCCACACGTTCATGCAAGTGCCACGCCGCCGCCATCACCATCTGGTTAAAAAACACAAAACGGGGCGAGTCCCAGCTCCACTCAGTATAGACAGTCGTATCATCCCCAAAATAGGGCCAACTCTGCAAAAAATAAAACGGCACGCCGTCGCGCACAGTGGTGTAGACATTTACATCAGAAGTGCCTTCGTTATGGCTGAATTGAAACGAAAATAAGTGCGAAATATTATATTTTTCATGCTGGATAAAGCCATAACCGGGCATGATGACCCGTGCATCAACATCGATTTGTCGCATTGCGGCGGGGAGTGATCCGATAACATCCGCAAGCCCGCCAACTTTAGCAAACGGGTAGGCTTCGGCAGTGGTGAAAAGTACATTCATTTGTTACGGTCACTCCTTGTGTGTGGTGCAACGATTGTGCAATCTTCTTAGTGTAAAACAGTTAAAAATTTGTAGCCATTATGTTTGAGCGGGTTCTATTATAACAACACATCTTTTAAGACCGCATTAGTAAATGTCGATGGTCAGAGATCATTCGGCAAAATCCCGATAATCAATATCTGCAAAGGGATTGTCTTTCTCATATAAAGCATCGGCTAAAGCACGATCCGGTGACCCACTTTCCAGGCTGTCCACCAATTGTGTGAAGCGCTCAAGATGCTGGTTGAAGCGTTCGGTAGCGTATTCGCGTGCTTGACCGGTTGTGATGAGAAATTGCCAGTCAGAACTGCTCAACAGGAGCAACTCACGCGCCGCCTGATTTAACAGTGCCCGTTCATCATCAGTCGGGTGTGTGTATTCTTGCGCTAGGGCGATCATTGTCGCCTCGCATTCATAGATCGGTTGCCACATCCAATGATTTTCGCCATTATCCCATGTGAAGTGTGTTCCACCCGCACCCCACGAACCTTCTGGAATATGTAAGGTAATTTCCGGTGGGTATTTGTCGACATATTCAGTCGCCGTAGTCATCTCAATTTCGGGATTTTCCGAAATATGGCGGATGACCTTGCTCAACCACGCCACACCTTCAAACCACCAGTGCCCGAATAGCTCTGTGTCATAATTGGAGGCGATTAATCCCGATTTATCATGCTCACTATAATAGTCACGCAATAAATCACCCACAAGATGAGCGAAATGCTCGGCATGCTGATCCACTTTATAGGATGCCCAATCAGGATAATATAAATCTTTATGGGTCAGATCTGTTTTTGAGCCGGTCACGCGCCAATATTGTAAGCCACTGGTGCCGGCTTTGCGATGAAACTCGCGGTAATCAAAATCCCCCGGGTAACCCCAGTCCGCGCTCCAAACTTGTTGTCCGGTGCGATTATTGCGACCAATAACCGCGATATTGGTATGATCGCCGTTGCCACTCTTATCGTTACTATTCGCAACCCAATAGGGATGGAAGGTGTTGACATCGCGTCGGGGTGCGTTGATTTTTTGCGAGGATGGTATCACATAACGACGTTTAATCTCGCCATACGGACCGATGACATCGCCCGCCGCCACGCCTACCGGCTGACCACCTGTGATGGCATGTGTTTCACCAAAAAATACTTTGATACCCTGTTCGCTCAGAAAGTGTTCGATACCGGGACGCGCATTGCCGTCCGCGTCAATATAGGCTGGACGATAAGCGCATTCCGGCAACCAGATCGCGGTGGGTTTTTTACCGAATAGGCGCTCATGGGTACGGATACCGGTTTTGAGTTGTGCGCCAATGACAGCATCATGACCGAGCAACGGCAGATAGCTATGTGTGGCGGCGGACGTAACGATTTCGATAAAACCCTCATCTTGTAAGGTTTTAAATGCGCCGATGATGTCACGTTCAAAGCGATCAATAAAGGCGGTCTTAACCTCGCCATACCAATTTTTGTACCACGTCGCCATATGCTGAAGCTGGGCGTTTTCCTCTGCGGTATTATCGCTTGATTCACCGTTATTTTCAGCAAAGTACCAGATGTCTTTTTCCGCCGCGGCAAGGCGCATATCAAGGTAGGCTTCTAAATGTTCGAGCACCAGCGGGTCGTTGAGTTGTTCGCCTAAAATGGGGGTAATCCCGATTGTGATTTTAAAGTTCACCCCATCGTGTTTAAGGTCATAAAGGGCTTGTAACAGGGGGATATACGTTTCAGTTGCGGCTTCATGAATCCATTCTTCGCCATGTGGCCACCGTCCGGCGAGCCGTGCATAGGGCATGTGGCTATGCAATACGAATGTAAATGCGCCGATTGGGGACATATAAAGTCTCCTGCGTTCGAAAAGATATGTATGAAGGATTGTAACGGGTGAGAACAAACTGGCGCAACAATTGAAGCGTAATCTAAGGGAATTTGTCAGGTTATACTATCGCGCTGGAATACACTATTGTAAATGGGCGTAGCAACGAGTGGTGTATAGTGTTTATTTAGCGATCTTCTCGCGATAGCGTAGACAAAAGCATTGTCCACCAAACTGAGTAAGATCACAATTCGCAAGGAGATTTTGATGGTATGGTTCTATCTATTTATGACAGCAGGTGGCTTATTGTTTATCCTCATTGCAGTCTATGAATGGACATGGATACGCAAATTCGAGAGAAGTACCTTGAAGGTCTTCAGTTGGTATACTGTCCGAATGCTTTATTTATTTAGCGGGATTGGAGGATTTGGCATTGGTATAGCGGGCATTTGTAGTGTAATCTTATCTACAAGTTCCCCAATTTTGGCGATTCTCGGTTTGACTTCAGCTTATTTGTTTGCAAATATGTTGTTCAATTATCGAAATAATCAATCCATCTTAGAACTATTCAGGAATAATAGAGCATAGTAGTTCTATCTGATACAGATGAGATTTCCCATTTTTAGTATGCATAGTGTTGTAAATGCACCTTTTCAGACACAAAAGTCTTGACTTACACCCTCGGATTTTTGCTACGATAGAGGCATGAATCCGGCACATTGTCAGGACGTAACAAGGCAACTCACAACACTATATAATCCTCAATCATCGGTGTGCCAACACCCTCTGCGGGGACGATCTGCGCTGGTGTTTTCACCTTTCACCGCCCGCGTTTATGGGTAACATTTGAGTTTAAGAAGACGTTGACGATTGAGCAAACGCTTTGGTTCATTGAATTTGAGTATAAATTCTGTGACACGCCCACATGGCGTTAATGGGATAATTCTTGCTTCATCTAAGCGAAAATGCGTCGCCCATTGCTCTTGACGCGGATTGTACAATAGTGCAACAGTGTCGGAATCTGGGTCAAACGAGGCAAAATCACTCCCTTTATTCCGGTTACACGCTAGACAAGCATAACAAAGATTCGCCTCAATTGTTTCACCCCGATGTTTTTCTGGAATAATATGGTCGATTTCATGGCTATAAATACCATACTGCTCATCAACTAAGCAATACTCACACTTATTCTTAGCCCGTGCAATCACAATCTGGCGCAACGAGTCCGGAATATAAGTCATTCCAGCCCTTTATAGGCTTCGGCTTTGAGCGTCATCATGAATTGATTAATATTGCTTGCTTCATCGAGCTCTGCCCGTTCATCCGGCGTTAGTGTCTCATTACGGTTTGCATCCAACAAATAACGCAATCTGCGCTGGGCATTGTCCGATGCCCGAAAGTCAATGATTTGTTGCGGTGTCGGCGATGATAGTAGAAACCCCATCACCTCATCTTGGATACTTGCAGGTGGTGCGAAATCGGTCACGATATATGCTCCATCAACGTGATTATTATGCTTCTAATGGTATCATGGGTTTACCATACTTGCGTGACCGTAACTATGACCCGACAGTGGGCTAGGGGCTACTGGTTAGATCAATTCACCGCCCGCGACCCCTTTGCGGGGAGGCACGACACGCCGATGTCGCTCAACGGCTATAGCTACGTGCACGGCAACTCGATCATTCACATTGATCCGAGTGGGCAGATCATTTCAGGTGCAAGTGTGGCTTACTTGGTCAAGTTGGCACCAAAAATAGTGAGAGGTTACAATGCTTAAACATGAACATATAAGAAATCAATTGATATCATCATTAAATATACTATCTGATATACAGAAGCAATCAGAATTCTGGGGAAAAGATCAGAAATATGATGTTGGAGACCCAGATTTTGATATGATTATGCACTTATTTTTGGATGACTATCCTTTAGATAATGATCCATCATCTGCAATAGGATGGTTTCTTAAAGATGAAATCGAAGCCAAACTTGCGGCAGAAGTGACATTAGCAATATTGAGAGTACAGGATAAAGTGGGTCGTACTGGTCAACCACATCAGTATATAACTCATCCATTGTGGGAAAAAGTTGTTGAAGCTGCACAAAAAGCAAGCAACTTAATAAAGTAATTAGGGTAAAATGCAGAAAAAACTACTCTATCAATCACATATTTTACACTTTGCCCGCAACCACAAGCACTGGTCACCCGTCACGTCGGCGATGTTCGATCATCGGTGCACCACCACCCTCTGCGGGGACGATCTTCACTAAATGCCCACATTTGCAAACCCTAACCCTAGTGTTCACTTAATGGCACCCGTATCTGCTATGATGCCTTTATCAAAACGTAGGAAATCATCGCCTTAATAGCCCGTTAGGGGTTGTCTTTCTTGCCGGAAGGGTTCAGCCTCCGGC